>VBPK01000234.1 GCA_005877225.1 Nitrososphaerota archaeon | reverse complement strand
TGCGCCTCCATTTGAACAAGCCTGGGATTCGAGCGCTGGGGGTCGCGGAGAGCTTCAAGGAGGGCGACCTCAAGTCGAGACTGGCAGGGGTTGTCATGAGAAGCGACCTGGTGATCGACGGGTTCGTCCTCGGGACAGCCACCGTGGGGGGAGACGACGCAACTGGCAGCGTGGTGAAGATGTTCAGAGCGCTCCGGAGGAACGACGTTAACCTAATCATCCTCTCGGGGTGCATCATCAGCATGTACAACATCGTCGACGTCGATGCCGTCTCGAAGAAGAGTCGATTGCCCGTCGTGTGCCTCACCTACAACGAGTCCCGCGGAATAGAGCGGGCGATAAAGCATCACTTCGCCGAGAGTGGGAAGAAACTCGCGAGGTACAGAAGCCTAGGCGACCGGCACCCGGTGAAACTGAGGTCTGGGTACCGGGTCTACGTACGGGCGAGTGGAGTCACCGACCGGGAAGCTGAAGAGGCGCTGAACCTCTTCACTCTTCAAGGGTCGATACCCGAGCCCGTGAGAGTCGCGAAGCTGCTCGCTAGGGCCGTTGGAGCTTGACGCCGGGATTCATGAGCCACTTCGGGTCGTAGATCTCCTTGATCTGCACCATCAGCTCGTAGGTCTCAACGTACTGCTCCTTCACGTATTCCGCACGGAGAAGGCCGTCGCCGTGCTCTCCGGTGATTGAGCCACCCATTTTCCAGACCGCTTCGAAGCAGTTCCGCATTATCTCCCTGTGGAGTTTATTGTCACGGCCGTCGCTCATGTCGAGGAGAGGTCTGACGTGGAGGTTTGCGTCTCCCGCGTGCCCATACGAGATGAACTCGAGGCCGAGGTCGGCGAAGGTCGTCTCCAAGAAGGCGAGAATGTCTCTTAGCTTTCCCGGAGGGACCACTAGGTCCTCTATTCCCGGTACGGGATACCTATTCCCACTCCTCATTTCACCAGCGATGGTGAGCGTAAGGTCGCGCGTCTCCCAGGCCTTGCTCATCTCTCCGGGATCCGTCAGGAGGAATGGGTCGAACTCTGCCAGTTTCTCGTTCGATGCGATCTGTTCAAAGGCTCTCTGGAGCTCCGACTCATCCTTGCCCTCGATTTCGGCGTAGACCAAGTACCCCTTCTGCGAGCCTCGAAACTGCCTGAGTAGGTCTCCTCTCCTAGCCTTGAGAAATATCGACTTGTCGAGAAGCTCGACGGCACTCGGTTTCGAGACTCTGAGTTCCTCCACGACAACCTCCATGTCTTTCAAGGAATCGATGCTGACGACCATCAGACTACGGAGGGGCGGCCTCCCCCTCGCCTGGCAGGTTATCCGGGAAATCAGACCAAGCGTTCCTTCCGAGCCGACGAAGAGCCTCGGAAGGTCGAAGAGACCATCGTGGATGAGCCTCTCGAGCCGATAGCCTGAGGAGTTCTTCGTCGTCTTTGGTCTCTCGTGAAGTATCGTCTTCCAGTTCTCCACCATCAGGTTTGCTACCTTCCTGGTGGAGCCATCGCCATGTAGTGCTTCATCGAGCGGTAGAGCCTTCACGACTCTTCTCCCCTCCTCAGGAAGGACGACCGTCAGTTCCTTGACATACTCGAGGGTGGAACCGTACTTGAGTGTCCTCGCCCCGGCTGAGTTGTTACTGACCATCCCTCCGATGCTGCACGCCCTGTAGCTCGAAGGGTCGACCGGCATCCAGAGGTTCGATTGTTCTAGCGTAGAGTTCTGGTCGGCCTTGATGACTGCGGGGGTGCATTGGAATTCTCTTCCCGAGATCTGGACCTCCTTCTGAGCTTGCACGACTACATATCCGCTCCCCACTGACTGGTCAGGGATCGAGGTACCAGAGCCGCGAGGTGTTATCGGAACTCCATCGAGATTCGCCCTCCGGATGACTTGCAGGAGGTCGCCTTCGTCTTCGGCGACGAAGACGGCTCGCGGCTCGATTGTGCGGATCCCGGCGTCTTTGGAGTACTCAGACAGCACCTTCTTCTCGGTTAGTATTCTCAATGATTCAACCAACCAAAGAAAGCAAGCTTCACGGAAAAGTGTATCTCTGGAGTTACGGGCTCGGCTTGACTACGACGGTGCCGTGCATCCATCCGTGATAGGCACAGGAGTAGGGGTAAGTTCCCGGGGCGGTGAAGGTAAACGTATAGCTCATTCCTGGATTGAGGTTCCCGCTGTT
>VBPK01000013.1 GCA_005877225.1 Nitrososphaerota archaeon | reverse complement strand
TTGCGAGGAGAAAAGTCGGGGGTCGAGCCACCTTCGTCCGGGGGGAGATGAGAAATCTTGGCCAGGTCGTCGAAGGGACTTACGACGCCGCCATCTGTCTGTTCAGTGCGATCTCCTACAACCTGTCTATGTCAGACCTGAAGAGAACCCTGCAGGGACTATTCGACCATACTAGGAAGGGCGGGGTCACGGTCTTTGACACACACTTCACGAAGAAAGGGTTCCTGGACGGCTACAGGGGTGAGGACATATTCGATGACGGGGAGGCTATGGGAGCAAGGCTCAGCTTTTCGAGGCGGAGAGGGAAAATAGGCAAGATTACCTTCAGCTACCTGATCAAGGACGGCCCAAAGGTAATACTGCTGAGGGACGACGTCCATAGACTTGGTCTCTTCGACCTACAGGATTTCCGAAAGGCGATGCGCGAAGTCGGTTTCGACAGGATAGCGATATACACCGATTGGAAGTTCGCGAGTGACAGGAAGCAGAACGAGCCCGGAGACCACATATTCGTGGGCC
>VBPK01000233.1 GCA_005877225.1 Nitrososphaerota archaeon | reverse complement strand
GCGACGGCGGGTGCTAATATCAGGGCCGAGAGAATCTCCCTCTCCCCGAGCCCGAGGAATACGGAGGTGACGACGACCATTACCGCCGTGGCGCCGAGCGCGAAGGTCAATGCCAGGGCTGCCTTCGCCCTGAGGTACTGCCTCGGAGTAACCGGCAAAGTGTAGATGTTCGCTATCGCCTTTCCCTCCTGTCCTATGCTGACGCTCGAGAAGATGAGCGCGAAGATTCCCCCGACGAGAAGCAGGGGAAAGCCAACCGCCCCCGATGATGCTCCCCGCTCCCCGCCCACGCCGGTGAACTGGGGGAGGAGGAAGGCGGCCGTCATGACGAACGGTATCGCGAGGAAAGGGACCATCTCCCTCCTCCTTGTCAGCCCCTTGAGGTCCTTCCTGATCAGGGCCGACTCGACAGCGGAGAAGCCGAAGCCCTGAAGGGCGCCGCTCGACGGCGTGTACTCACCGTGCGACACCGTCACCGACACGGGAGAGGGCGACCAGAACCTAGACCTGACCCTGACGGCGGCCCATGTCATGAATCCCGCGAAGCCTGCCGAGAGCCCCGCGAAGGCGAGCAACCACAACGCTTGACCGTCCAGAGCCTCCCTTACGACCGACGACGGCCAGAGGAACGGAACGAGGAACGACGCCGCGGCCTCCCTACTGAATAACGTCAGGAGGCTGAGAAGGGCGAGGGGATTGAAAAAGAACTGGAAGGTCACGATCACGGTAATCGAGATAGCCAGCCTCACAAAGAGGGCGCCTCGTCGAGCCCTCCCCATCGCCGACGTCGAGACCCTGTTCAGCGTCGCCCTGAGTATCTCGACAAGGAGTGCCCCAGTGAAGAGCGCCACGACGCTCAACAGAGCCGCAAGGACCCAGACGGGGAGCAGCCCCTGACTCCCTGCGATGGGGAGTGTCGCCCCGAAGGCGAGAGCAGGCAGGATGGAGTAGATGAAGCAGATTGAGAGGGCCGATGCTGTCACGTATTCGCTCTGCGAGACAGGCAGCCAGTTGAGGGTGTCGCTGGCGGCGAATTTGGACGAGACGTTCAGCTCGAATAGAAGGCTCGCAACGAAGATCATCGGAGGGAGGAGGGCCGGCAGGAAAATCAGCGTCTCTCGCGCGATGGTTGCGAGTGAGAATCCCGGGATTGAGGGGAAGAACGCAACGAGTCTGGAGACGATGACCGCGGAAACCACAAAGGCGATTGCGTCGACGAGTATCACGGCCGCCGGGCGGTTGAGGAAACTCCCCGAGAATCTCCCGCTCCTCGCGGACCTCAACTGCGACTTCACGAGGACGTCTGTTATCTTGAGGACCTTCACAGGTTTCACCGGGTGAGCGCCTCGACTACCTCCTTCAGGTCCTCAGTCCCGGTCATCTTTAGGAAGACATCCTCGAGGGTCGAGCCAGGCATCCCGGCCCGCCTCCTCAACTCCGCGGGCGTCCCCTCGGCGAGGAGGTTACCTCTTTGCATGATGAGAACTCTGTCGCAGATCGCCTCTGCGATCTCGAGAATGTGAGTGCTGAAGAGTATCGCGATGCCCTCTCTCGCGAGCTCGCGCAGGAGGTCCTTCACGATCTTAGCCGACCTGGGGTCGAGCCCGTTGAGCCCCTCGTCGACCACGAGGAGCCTGGGCTTGTTCATCAGCGCCGCGGTTATCGTTATCTTCTGCTTCATCCCCTGAGAGTAACCGCTTATCATATCATTTTCGTGACCGTCCAGCTCGAGGGCCCTCAGAAACTGGCTTATCCTCTCCTTCTTCGCGGCAGGTCCCATCCCGTACATGTCTCCGACGAAGTCCAGGTACTCCACCCCGGAGAGGAACTCGTAGAGCTGCGGCGTCTCGGGGACGTAGCCTGAGACCTCCTTGACGCCTATCGGGTCCGTGATGACGTCTCTCCCGTACACCTTCGCGCTCCCCGAGTCCGGCTTCAGGATCCCCAGAATCATCTTCATCGTGGTCGACTTGCCCGAGCCGTTCGGGCCGAGGAGCCCGAGTATCTCCCCCCGTCGCAAGGCAAAGGTCAGATGGTCGACCGCGCGCGTCGTCCCGAAAGACTTCGCGAGAGAGGTCGCCTCCAGTGCGTTCGCTTCTCCACTCGACGGACCAGACGCCAACGGAAGTTCTTTCACGACCTTTCCACTTGCGTATTAGAACTTTGAGGGGAGTGAGAGGGTTCGGGAGGAAATCAATCCGAAAAAGGAGGAAACCTGTCAACGCGTTGGTGGCTCAGTTCTGGTCCTTCCCGTGACGGATCCTCTACGTGAGCATCGCCAAGTGAACGCCCTCTAGGGCGTAACCCGCTTCCTGTGCATCGTTCATTCTTGGCGGAAGGAGGGCCAGCAATGGGGTAGCGGGAGAAGAGTAGAACCAGCGACTCAAAGAGATGGATAGAGCAAGCTGCACGAAGGCGCGCATCTTCCCCTCTCCTTTCCAGCGGTGAATGCCTCTATACACCTCCAGCATCGTAGCTTCACAACCCTGCCTCGCAAAGACACGGAAGAAATTTCCCAAAGAAGATAAGAAGAGACCAGATTCTGCGGGTCATGGGCCGGTAGTTCAGTTGGTACGAACGCCCGCCTTGCACGCGGGAGAGAGCCAAAGCTCCCCAAAGTCGGGGGTTCAAGTCCCCCCCGGTCCAAACAACAAGACAAATGGGCCACATCCGGTCGACGCTTCTCCGCTTCTGGACTCAGAGCTCCAGCCTCCTGTCGAGCCAAATTGTGAGGGCCAAGTTTGGCAAAGTCCGCGATACCGTTACGATGGCATCATCTCCAATGGTATCCTTCCCACTCCCTGATGCTTCCTGAGATGGTTGTACAGTCATGAATAGGCTGAGGAATGCTTCGAGGTTGTCCAGCCTGTCGGACGGACAACTGCCTCCTCACAAGAGTTATTAGGGTTGTCGAACGGACTGTTGGGTGGTTGAGTGCCCCAGAACCGCCTAGGCAGCGAACTGTGGGAATTATCCTGGGCGTTCTTGTTATTATTGTCGGCTTACTGATTTACACGGTCGGACCAGAAGGTCCTCTCTCTCCGGCCTTCGACGCGGGATACATAACAGCGCACAGCAGCCAGCATCTAGGGATAACAGCTATCGCCATAATCCTTGGAGCGATAGGTGTCGCGATGTCTAGAAGAGGTAGCCGTATCGGCCTCTCCCTCTCCGTCTTAGTGATAATACTCGGTATCCTCCTCTTCTCCATAGGCCCGAATGGACCCCTCTGGGGCCCCACCCTCTTTCCCGCACCAGCGGGACAGCAGCCACTTGAAGGGTTTGCGTTTCATACAAACGCCCACCGCGCCCTGAGCGCAATCTTCGTAATAGTCGGGATAACGACCGCCGCGCTGGCTAAGAGAAGATAAATCATTAAGAAGGTAGTAACGGGACTCTGCCCCACTACCATAAAGGTAAAGATTGCATGTAGAGTTCGACTAAACTTGATGGCATGACTGGACAGAGGCGCGCACTCGCACTCATATTCGCATTGGCCGTAGTAGGGCTGTATTTTGTTATCTTTCACACCGACCCTCTCCCACTAAATCACGAATCGATTGGTCTGGGCAAGGAACACGTCGCACACACCGTCTTTGGCATAGTCCTCCTCACCGCGGCCGGATATCTCTGGTACAGGAGCGAGGCTGTCCCTCTCCGACGGGAGAGTATGGTGAGGCAATCAGTCGTGCTACGGATATCGGCTATTGTACTATCGCTGATGGCTGCAGCAATTCACCTTGTGCTTTCCTTGGTGAATCTGATTCCAGGCGAGATTACCGCTGGTCCAGTGTTCGCTGCCTTGGGGGTCGGTTACGTAGCGGGAGCCATCATGATCCTCTACGGAAAGCGTCTTCTCTACACACTCGTCATCTTCTACTCGGCCGCCCTCGTTCTCACCTACGCGGCGAGTCGAGATGGGCTTCCCGTTGAATCGATAGGGCTCTTTACGAAGACCATCGAAGCTCTCCTGATCGCCTCCCTGTGGTTTCTGATTAGGTCGGAGAGAAACGGCACAACATCTCGCGTCTGAAATCAGGAGCTCGTTACAGAAATCAGGAGGGCTGGCTTCGACAGCGAAGACCAAGCGTTATACGCGCGTCATTGAATTCATGCCAAGCAACGATGCTGAATTCAAGGCAAAGGCGGAAGGTATCCGGGCACGATTTTCTTCCGACCAGCGGATAGTATAGGAGGATTAGCCAAGTCCTTAAACACGGACACCCGTATGGAACGCACCCATAGCCCAACAACAGCTTCAATTACAATCGAGATTAGCTGAAAGTGAGGCTGATTGTGAAGGCAGAAGAAAAAAATGATGATGACCGCAATGACTGCGAAAGGAAGTCTGGCATCCTGTTTCTTCTCGCGACTCATTCACAAGGTCTGACAACCGATGTCTCGTTTGACGATTGAAGCGTCGTCCCGGCAGCAGTCGGGGAGCGGCTCGATGGACCAAAGTGATTATAGCCCGACCGTTCGGTCCCGAACCAATGGGCTGGTAGCTCAGAGTCCCGGACGACGACGAGAAGCTTGGCTAGAGCACTCGACTGATAATCGAGAGGTCAAGGGTTCGAATCCCTTCCAGCCCACTTTTGAGACAGCACTAGAAAAAGCTCCGTTTGGTGATTTGATGCCTAAATCAAGCTCCGATGTCGTCACGCCAAAACCTCGAGTATTCGGTCCCTTGACCCCGATCACTCTTCTTTGGAGTCATCTTGAATAGTAGTTGATTATTTGGAATCATTTCGAC
>VBPK01000232.1 GCA_005877225.1 Nitrososphaerota archaeon | reverse complement strand
AAAGAAGTCCAGAAAACGAAAGGACCAGACCAAGCAAGTCGAAGTAGAATCCCAAGGCTGGGGATAGCCATATCATTGGAACACCGGTGAGGACGAAGAGTGCGGCGAGTGCCGCCACGGCGTTAAGCCAACTATCTAACTGAGGCTCCGACTGAGCTAGTTTAGTCCTCAGGTATGAGAGAGCTTTTGAACCCAAAGCCGTACTGCCGGCGCTACTCTCTGCGAGATCCTGCTGGAGCACGAGCGGAATCCCTTCTCCTCCCAGCAAGCTTTGAAAGCTTCTCTTCCGCGGCTAGTGTCGCGTCGAGCGTCAGCGCTGCGATGAGCCCAAGTTCAGACTTCTTCTTCTTGGATAGCTTCTTCACTGTCAATCGCCCTTCAAGGTTTCCTGGGCTCGTTTATACCTTTCCGCTAATTCCCTGTAAAGGTACTTGGCTTCCAGTGAGCTACTGAACAGGATTTGCAAGACATTCCCGACTCGTACCAGTCTTATCGACGTCGTTCCAATATCGAATTCACTGGCCTCTACGTCGTCGCTCAACGCACTTTGATTGGCTTGACACTCTTAAGCCACAATGTAGCTGATTTAGGCACGGTCCGTCTGTCGGAGCTCCAGAAATAGTTAGTAAGTTCTGCCGATAATCCGCGGATGCCATCTTTTAACTCAGCGAAGTAAGAAAAGTAAAACTTTAAGTGTTAGACAAGCCATAATAACGATTATGAAGGCGGAAGGCGTAGTCAAGGTCTCGACCAAGGGCCAGATAGTGATTCCAAAGGACGTGCGAACGCAGTTCGGAATCGTGCCCGGCAAGAAGCTACTCGTCGCCGTGGAAGAGAACGAGATCTTGATAAAGAAAATGGAAGAGCTTTCCCTCGGAGAACTCAGCAAGAAATTGACCAAGAAAGCCAGAAAGGAGAGGATGGATGTTGATGCTCTGGTTGACGAGGCCATTAGATGGGCAAGAAAGTAGTCCTTGACACGAATGTGTGGTTGTCAATCCTACTCAGCAAGACCCTGTCTGAAGCGTTCGTTCCGCTGATAGAAAGGAAGGAAATCAGCGTATGCCTGTCACATCAACTCCTGCGCGAGTTGGCCAAGGTTCTAACCTACCCAAGAATCGATAGGATACTCCGAGGAGCAGGGGTAACCCCAGAGGCAGCGCTGACCAGCGTCGTAAGGTCGGTTAGACTTGTGCGGCCGAGACAATCGGTTCACGTGATCAAGGAAGACCCGGCCAACGACCGTGTTCTGGAATGCGCACTTGCTGCAAGGGCGAGAATCATTGTAAGCGGCGACCACCATCTTCTGGTGGTGAAGAGGTACAGAGGAATCGAGATTTTGAAGCCGAGAGAGTTTCTACAGACGCTTTAGGGCTCCAGATGCTATTCTTTCACTCATCCACCTGACTAACGACTTCCCAGAACCCTTGCGCGAAACGGACGTTTCCCTGCACCGGTTTTCTATGCTGGCCGAACTGATCGTATTTCCCTTGATGTCATAAAGAAAGAGAGGGCGCTGAGTGAGACTTTCACTCAGCTCAGGTGGATGAGGTGAATGATACTTCTCCGACCTGCGTTGACCAGCCCTGGAAGAGGCTGATCGTCCGGAATTCTCCTGAGACCCAGAAGGTGCTCGGTGTGCTGGGGTCTGTTGCCGCCCAGAAGTAGTCTCCCCAGCGGCCGCTGAGGTCTGCTGCCGTGCCGGCAACCAACACGACTGCCTTGGAGAGAGTTTCGATCGGCATGGTGGTGAGCTGTCCAGTCACTTCGAGATCGGGAAACTGGGTCGAGCTAGAAGACCCGTAGAGCACGACTAGGTTATTGCTGGAATCCGTGCTGAGCGCCGGATAGAAGACGGCTGCCCCCGTCGCGCTGGTGAGATCGAAGTCCTGAAGTGCTGCGAAGGTGCCGGTGTTTATTTGGTCGAGGCGGGCGCATGAAGCCTGTGGACATCCTCCGGTAGAGGAGCCGTCGTTCAGGGCGGTCCACAGAAGGCCGTTTCTCCAGACGACGCTCAGGATCCGGTTGTCGTTGGTATCGAGCTTCGCCGTCGTGCCTGGTTGATCCGCGTTGTCCGGGAATTCAGTTTGTGCGATGGGAACTGTGGTAATTACGACACTGGTGGTGGCTGGAGGTGTACCATGTATCGTGTATACGTTGATACCCCCCATAGTCGTCGGTGATGTGGGGCACGTGTTGACGAGAACCAGTGGCGACACGGTCAGGCAGTTCTCAGCCAAGTAAGCGGTGGGCTTCGTGTCGCCGG
>VBPK01000231.1 GCA_005877225.1 Nitrososphaerota archaeon | reverse complement strand
TGAGGCTGGCCAAGGAGTCGCTGGCCCTCGTCGTCTCAGGGGAGAGGGCGGGGGAGGTGGGAAGGGTCCTGGAGGTGAAGAGGGGGACGGTCACCAGGGAGAGGATGGTGAAGATCTCCCTTCCGGGCGGGGAGGCCGAGATACCTTCGCGGCTTGTCTTTCCGGTCGGGATCGATAAGCCCGCGATAACGGTGAGCATCTCAAGATGATGTCCAAGACAGTCCAAGAGACGAGGATGAGGTCGGTCAGGGTAGGGAAGGTCGTCTTGAACATAGGCGTTGGGAAGTCGGGGGAGGCCATCGAGAGGGCGAAGAAGGTTCTCGAGCTGCTGACGGGGCAGAAGCCCAGCCAGCGGAGGGCGAGAAAGAGCATCCGTGAATTCGGCGTCCACAAGGGTGAGCCGATCGGAGTCGTCGTCACGCTGAGGGGAGAGCGGACGACGGATCTCATCAGCCGGTTGCTGGTCGCGAGGGAGAAAAAAATCCCTCAATCCTCCTTCGACGAGCGCGGGAGCGTCTCCTTCGGCATTAAGGAGCACATAGAGATTCCGGGAACGAAGTACGACCCGGCGCTGGGGATACTCGGGATAAACGTCTCGATTCTCCTTGAGCGACCGGGCTATAGGGTGGCCAGGAGGCTTAGGAGGTCCTCGCGGGTGGGGAAGGAGCATGTCATCAAGCGGGACGAGGCGATCTCCTACTTCCAGTCGCACTTCGGCGCTGTCGTGGTGATGGTGGAGTGAAAGAGAGGCACCCTAAGAAGAGAGGTTACGGCAAGTCGACCCACTACTGCAAGAGGTGCGGGCAATACGGCGCGGTCATCAGGTCATACGACCTCTTGCTCTGCAGGCAGTGTTTCAGGGAGGTTGCGGGGAAGCTTGGATTCAAGAAGTACGATTAGGAGCGATCTGTAAGGATGCCCGCGATAAAGGTGCTTGCGAACCTCTTCGCGAGCCTCCAGAACTCAGAGATGAGGCACAAGAAGGAATGCATCGTCATTCCCGCCTCGAGCCTCGCGGGGGAGGTCCTCACGGTTCTCCAGAAGAGAAGGTACATCGGCGAGTTCGAGCTGATCAGAGACGGAGTCGGCGGCAAGCTCAAGATACAGCTTCTCGGCAGAATAAACAGGTGCGCCGTCATATCGCCGAGGTTCCCCGTCAAGAAGCGCGCTCTGGTAGCTTGGGAGCACAGGTTCCTCCCGGCGGTCGGGGTTGGAATCCTGATCGTTTCAACGCCGGCGGGCGTGATGGAGCACACCGAAGCCCAGGAGAAGGGACTGGGCGGGAGACTCTTGGGCTATGTCTACTGAACTCGCGGCCCAGAGTATCAAGCTTCCCGAAGGCGTAACCGCCTCCCTGGAGGGGAGGTCCTTCGCCATCAAAGGAAAATTGGGGACGGTAAGGAAAGACTTCGCAAGGATCAACGTCGAGATTCAAGTAGAAGGAGGGAGCGTCCTGATCAAGCCCTTCTCCGCAAGAAAGAAGGACTCCACCGTCTCGAACACGGTCCACTCCATCGTCAGGAACATGGTCAAGGGTGTCACTCGCGGATACACCTACCGACTGAAGGTCGTCTACGCTCACTTCCCCATCTCCGTGAAGACGAAGGGGGACTCTGTGGTCGTCGAGAACTTCGTGGGCGAGCGGTCTCCGAGGGTTTCGCGGATCATCGGCGACTGCAAGGTGACGACGGAGGGCGACGACGTCGTGGTGAAGGGCGTCTCCCTCGAGGACGTTGGTCAGACCTCAGCCAACTTGGAGCTTGCGACGAAGATCAAGCGGAAGGACCAGAGGATCTTCCTCGACGGTATCTACATATACCAAAAAGGGGAGGGCTGGTGAAAGTTAGATAGATGCCCAGGAAGAAGAGCGACCCTTCGGATGCTGTGAAGCTCAAGAAGCTCGTCGAAATCAGGAGCGAGTTTGCCAAACGAAGGCCAGCGTTTGTGCGTCCGGAGAGCTGGAGGTACGACAGGCTCAGTCCAGAATGGAGAAAGCCGAAGGGGCTCGACAACAAGGTAAGGAAGAGCAAGAAGGGTTGGCCCCGCCGCGCGAAGGTTGGCTACAGGGGTCCCCTCGTCTCCAGGTATCTCCACCCGAGCGGGCACTACGAAGTCATGGTCCACAACCAGGCCGAGCTCGAATCACTCGTGCCCGGGAGGGACGTCGCGCGCATGGGTGCAACCGTGGGGGCGAGAAAGAGAGCGCTCATCCTGAGGAGGGCGAAGGAGCTCGGAGTCAGGGTCGTCAACCCGACCGGGTTGAGGATAGTCGTTGAATCTAAGAAGTAAGAGAAGGCTCGCGGCCGATGTACTCGGCGTCGGGGAGGACAGGATCATCTTCGACGACGAATACTCGGACCTGATACAAGACGCCATCACTCGGAGCACAATCAGAGGGCTGGTCGGGTT
>VBPK01000012.1 GCA_005877225.1 Nitrososphaerota archaeon | reverse complement strand
AGGTGAGGTACGAAGTCTTCGAGCTGTAGGCCTTCCGTTCCTTCTCGAGCAGACCCCTATCGACCAGGTACTCGAGGTACTGCTGAACTTGACTGGAGTTCAGGTTACACTTGAACATGACGTGGGTCTTCAGCGCACCCTGAGTGCAGACTGAGAGGATCGAATGGATGATTTCGAGGTATCCCCGGTTTCCGCGTCCGACTAGATTCTTTGCCACCACTACGGCTGTTATCCATGGATTGCGTGCATGAGCTCCTCTTGCACCACATCTTCGTCCAGCTTGACATTCGGCTTCTCAGGGTGTACCTTCCTGAGTCTGAATTCGTTGTCTAGGCAGAGTTTCGCGACGTCGAAGGCCTCGACGTAGTTCACTTCCCCGTTCAACCTGCTCTGAAGGGCACGGAACTCCGCGAGACCCTTGATCGCGTTGGACTTCAGGTAAAGCTTCGTCCGCTGCGACCAGAATATGTTAATCAGCTCGACCTTATCATCGATGACGTCCGTGACGTCGAAGTAAACCTTCGGCTCGAAGTTCCTCGTGAGAGGAATCTCGTAGGCGAAGATGTTGGAGTTGTACCTTCCCGCTTCCAGCGTTGCGGAGGCGACCTCCCGGTGGTCGTGGTGGACATCCCCCGCGAAATGAGTGAAGATGACGTCAGGGTTTACCCAGTCGATCCGCCCTTCGATGTGATTGATCAGTTCGCTGCTGACGCGAAGTCTGCTGTCGGGAAAGTTGTCGACCCAGAGCCCCTTCGCCCCGATGAACTGCGCGGCCTTCTTGGACTCCTCGGTCCTCTCGTGCGGGTCGCCTGAGACCCCACCCTTGGTGACGGTGTAGAGGTAGACGTTGTGGCCCTCCCTCGCGGCCTTGATTAGAAGCCCTCCACAGCCAAGCTCGATGTCGTCCGGATGAGCCCCTATGGCTAGTATATCCACACTTCAGAGAAGTGGTGCGCTAGGTTATATTGTTAGTCGAAAAGTCTTCTTGAACAATCGATTAATCGCGTGAACTCGGCTGGGCCAACTCTTCTGCCGGGCCGACGGGGACCCCCTTCAGCGCTCGGCTGCTGGCGGGTCCGACGTTGAAGAGAAGGTCGACGACGGAGAGGTTGGGAACGAACTCCTTGGAGAAGCGCTGCGGATACTCGACGGGGGTGTATTCCTGGTACTCGAGCCTTATCCCGGCCCTCTCGAAGGCGTGCTCGTCCATATACGCCCTCCCCCCGGCTCCCGAGACGTACGTGTCCGCCCCGACCGCCTTGCACGCATTCACGAGCCGTTCGGTCCCCTCCCCCGTCACATTCAGTTCCGACTCCTTCACCACCGGGATTCTGACCCCGAGCCATTCCATCAGAGTCTTGACCGTCTCGAAGTCCAGGTCGAATAGGAGAGCCCATTCCCGCTTGTAGACGCCTTCGAGGTAATCCTGGTAGAGGCGGAACCACCTCGCGTTCTTGTAGGAGTAGGTGAGCTTCTTCCAGTGCTCCTCCCTCCACGGGAGAGAGTTGTTGATCTCCACGACGGAGACGGGCATGAACTTCTCCGCCTTGTTGATGGGAACGCTCAGCCAGATGGGGCCCTGGGGTGCTAGAATCTTGTTGCGGTTGGTGAAGCGCTTATCGTACTGGACATCGTCCATTATCACGAAGACGTCAGCAAGGGAGAGCTTGTGGAAGAAGCCGGGATACGGCAGGTAGTGGGGCTGGTGTATCGCGGCTTTCAAGGCCCGGTAGAGATGGTCTCCCCGATTATAACGGGAGGGTCAGATTCTTCTGTAAGAAAGATCCTTCACTCAGTGGGTAGAGGCCTTCGGGCTCTCCTTCAGAGCCGTGGATATCTCCAAGCTCCGCTTTCGTATTGTTATCGGCGTGACCTCGGCTGCGGCAGCGATGCGCAGCTGCGTGGCGCCCCCCTCTGTGTCCAAGGAGGCGAGGTAGAGGGCCGCGGCGGCAATCGAGATTGGCCTCTTTCCCGCCAGGACGGGGCTGCCCTTCACCGCATCGAGTATCTCGAAGGCCCTTCTTTCTGTCTTCCCGGCGAGTCGCGCCTTTGAGGCGATTCTGGAGATGTAAGTCACGGGATTGGGGATGTTCACCGTCCGACCGTTGCCGAGGAGATTCCTGTAGTAGTGACGGAACTTCTTCTCGTTCACGTTTGTTCTGAGCCTCAACGCCTCCTCGCTCGGACGCGGGATCTCGAGGTCTCGGCAGGCGATGAAGACCGAGGCCGCAGCCATGGCGGTTAGCGACCTCGCCCGAAAAGTACCGTCTGAGAAGCTCTTTTGGTAGATTTCGTACGCCCTGCGTGCGACCGCGTCGTTCACCCCTAGGAGGTCTGAGAGCCTCTCTATCTCCTGCAGGCCTCGGGCCAGCCGCCGGTTCGAAGAATCCCATGAGACAATCGTGTTCAGTCGTCTGAGCTGCTTCAGCTCGTGATTGGAGGCGAGCTGCTTTCCCCGGGCGTCGATGTCGCTTCCATCGATGAGGGTTGAGAGGTTTAGCTCTCTCTCGAGGATGGACTTCATCGGGTCAACGGGTGCCGCAGATTCCTGGCGGCTTCCAGACTGGGGAACGTAGAGGGTGAGGTCAGGCGCGCTCGGGCTGACTGTCCCGCATTTGCCGCAAACCTGCTCTCCGTTCTCTGGATCCCAAAAAAGGTCACTGAGGCAGTCCGCGCAGAAATTTTGTCGCGTCTCGCTCGCGACCTGCTCTACACCGGACACGTCCTACGTAACAGTGAGAGGGGATTTAAACCGTTACGCAGGTTTCTACTAGAAGATTGTTCTATAGCTAACGCGACCTGAAAATGAGATCCGCCTCGGATGAGAAAGGATTACGAGAGAGGGCTTGTGCTGTTCTTCTGGTCGTTTATCGTGATCATGTCGCTGATGTCTTCGTAGACGTGCAGAAGCTGCACCCCCTTCTGAGTCAGCTTGTAAATCGCAGAGCCTTCTTCGTACCGGATTAGGTCCTTCTCGATGAGGAAGCTAAGGTATTCCTTCACCTGAGCGTAGGATAGGTAGGCACCGTACATGATTCTCGTCTTGGTAGCACCGTTGATAGCCGCCTGCAGAATCATCGCGATGATGTCGGTCCTGCTCCGGTATTTCACGCCGAGTTATGGATGTGTTTCATTATTTATAAGTACCATGGAACAATGTTCTATACGGTCTCTTGTCCACATCTGATGTCCTCGTTCAGGCATTTGCAGGGGCGTCTGTGATGGCCAACATCCTTGTTTAGGTGCAATTAACGGGCGGATGCCCTGCCGCGCATCATCCGTCCGAGAACGAAGGGCCCGGGGCACGAGCGAGTGTCATCTGCACGAAAGGAGGAGCCCCCGACACTCTTTGACGCCGAACGACGACAAATCGTATCCCGCAAGAAGATGGCGCTGAGATTGCAGCTTCCCTGACTTCCTAGGACTCTATCCTCTCTCTGAAATGTCCACGCCGAGCTCGCGCATGAATTTGATCTCCTCCTCCGTGGGCGGAGGAATATACCATTCTTCGCCTCTTCTAATACTCCCCTTGGCCAAGTCTTCGAAGCAGACTTCGGGGAGCTCGAAAGGAATCTCTGAGCCATTCGCGACGACTCCCGGAACCTCCTCGTAGTAGTCGTCTCCCTTGACCGCACCAATGTAGGCTTTCCATGTACGACCCGGGCGCGCCACAGCCACGACTAAAACGTGTTTGTCAATCGCCATCATTGTTATTACACCGGGCGGGAGCTCCCGACCAGGCTCGAGGAACCTCTCGTCGGAGGGGGAGAAAATCTCCTTCCCGAAGAGGGTCCTTATACGTCCTGGGGTGGATTTAAAGTAAACCGCAGACAGCAGGTCCCAGACCACCGACCCGTTCACGACGACTCCCAACGCTTCCTCGTCATAGTTCTTCCCCTCCACAGCTCCCACGTACGTGTCGCAATTGACCGAGCCGCAATTTACGGCCACGAGGAGCACGTGCTTGTCCAGGGTGGCCCATCGGAGCGTGAAGGTACTACTGCCCTGGTGCTCAGTCATTCGGACCCTCCATCGAAGCTGACGTA
Source organism: Nitrososphaerota archaeon (assembly GCA_005877225.1). Lineage (GTDB taxonomy): Archaea > Thermoproteota > Nitrososphaeria > Nitrososphaerales > Gagatemarchaeaceae > TA-13. The sequence goes on along the minus strand of VBPK01000012.1, from coordinate 5,446 downwards.
ACTCTCGAAACCGAAGTCCGCCTCTTCCATAGCCTATCTAGGACCCCATCCTCTCCAGAATTCTGCGCCCCATACCTTCCATGGTATTCCCCAATAGCTGAGGGTATTCAAGTCAATCTCGCGAGGGCCTTTACCTGTTACAGGGTCGGGCACGAAGTCATATTCCACGTCTCGATGCAAGATCCCAATGATATACTATCTTTTACGATTTCGGCTTTTCTGACTGGGTCCGGACCAAACTTCAGTTCCCTGTACTGTTCCCCATTGGGCCCTGGGGCCTTCACATCGTATATTCTGGACTCATCGTACACGCTGGCCTTAGGGATATGCGGATGCAGAAGCTAACTTGCGACCCAAGTTAGCTGTCGGGTCTAGGTTTATCCCAATCTCTCCTTAGAGGGCCAAAATCGGCAAATAATCACTGGCGGTTCGCTAGTATAGTATAGCAACAGTGTTGTGGCTGAACCGATAAATTGACGCGTCGCGACATATGACCTATGGCCGAGACCAGTCCCCTGGCCATGTCGTCGGGCATCGGTTACACGCTCAATGAGACCTTCTTCTGGGAACGGCTGATTTCAGACGAAGGGATCGTCAGCATTCGCGTTCTTTCTGCGGTTGCATTTTGGTCCATTCTAATTGCCGCTGAAGCTATCCTCTTTGTTCTTTTCCGCTTACTGATTGGCTTCACCCCCATAGTGATTCTGCTCTGGGCATACATGCGTGGAACAAGAAGCGGCGTGAAGCGGGCCGCCGCTTCGGGAACTCTAGGGCAACTCGCTCGTCCGCGCACGGTCATTAAGTGGGACGAAATCGCTTCTGCCAAGGTCAAGAAGGGAAGTCTTGAAGTCGTTACAAGCAGACGGAAACAGAAGTTCGTGATCCCAAAGGCGAGCAGGGATAACGCAGTCTCCTTCCTTTCCGGCAAACTAGGCCCCAAGCTTACAGTCGCTAATTAGAACTATCACAGCTCACGAGAATACATCCGACTGCCAGCGGGTATCGCAAAAGAAGGCATTACTCACATATTAGAAGCGCCTGATAGCTATGCGACATCCACTTCACTGCGGGGGGCTTTAATATCAGGAGCGCATAAGTACTGTTGAAACGAAAGCGCGAACGCGAACACGCCAAGGATGCCGAAGAACATTCGTGGCGCCAATTCAGAAAAGGGCAGGACCTGGTGCATGGTGACGGGTTGAACGCTCCACGCAAATCAGCCAAACAGCGCGACAGGATCGAGCGCCTGACGAATACGGGTGAATGGAAGCCCCGATCTGAGTTCGATTCTCTTCCGAAGAGCGAAATATCGCCGACCAACGCTGATAGGATGCAGACCAGATTGGCGCCTCAATCGCGCTGACGTAATATCTGGATTAGCCTCCCAAGCTCAGCGTGGTATTCCGTGCTTACGCTCGGGGATTCGAGCTCTGCAAGTTCATCAATGTTAGCGAAGGAAGGCATCGTTCTAAGAGGTACAAATCCAACTTCGCGCCGAATCTTCATCCCACGCTTGTGAAGAGAGGAAGGAAAATGGAAATTCATCACCGTTTTTCTATGTTGAAAGAGGACATTGCAGGAGTGTGTTGCCCTCCGTGACCCGGATTTTTTGAAGGGTGAGTCATCAGGACTCAGGATGTGCTGTAGACAGCTACGATCACAGTGTCCTCGGTCGGAGTGACCGTTCTGTACGGGTTGGTGTTGCCGTTTCCGCGCCCCCAGTGCAGGAAGATGTAATTCTGATAATTGGCCACATAGACTGTGTAGGGGAGTCCCCAAGTTGCAGTGAACGTCAGTGTCGTACCTCCGCTCCGATAAAGGGCTCCGCCGAACCATACCTCCGTCCACATTCCAGAGAAGGCCTGCCCAAACGGGTTCACCGATTGAATTGTCACCTTTACAGGGGTTCTGTAGTAAGCGGTGAGTGTCGTGGGCCCGTTCACCGTAAGGGGCTCAGTCGCGTTTGTGGTTCCGTCATCCCAATGGTCGAAGACGTAGTAGCGCCAATTCGCTGCCGAGAGAGTGTAGGTTATACCGTAGGTAGCGTTGAACGACAATGGCGTGAGTCCCGTGGCGACGAGGCTGCCATTCGAGTGGACCTGCATCAACATGCCACCGAAGGGGGTTCCCGTCATCGAAACCGACTGCACAGTCGCCGTGATGGGGTGACCAGGAGCGTTGTAGTAGGCTGTCAGCGTGGTGTCCTGAATCAAGGAGTTAGTCCTGTTCGGGTTTGTGGTGCCGTCGTCCCAGTGGACGAAGATGATGCTCTGCCAGTTCGCCACCGTGACCAGATAATCAAGCCCCACGGCTCCTGTGAAGGTAATTGGCGTGAAACCCGCTGCCAAGGTAATACCGTTCGAGTTGACCGTCGTCCACATGCCGCTTAACTGGTTGCCATTGAGGTCGACCGATTTGACCTTGATCTTGGCCGTCGGGATGGCCGGCGTTGATGTGGTAGTCGAGGTCGTGGTGCTTGTGGCTGAACTAGTCGTGGTCGAGGTTGACGCGGTGCTGATGCTCGAGGTCGAGGTCGAGGAGATCGTCGTAGAGATCGTCGTAGAGCTCGGCGCTCCTTGGTCGAGGGCGGCCACCTCATTCATGAAGTAGGAGGGAAGCACGTCGTAGGGGTTCCCGCCCCCGGCGTCCGTGATGTAGATCCACTGGACGTAGTTTGATGAGCTCACCTCCAAGGAGGTGTCGAGGGAGGAGACGGAGAGTCCGATGTACGCGAAGTTGGACTTCGGATGACCCGAGTAGGATGAGAGATAGGAGAGTGTGGGCAGCCCACCCTGCTCGAAGATGCAGAGAGAGTCGAGGATCCCGATGTAGCTGCTAGGCACCGACGTCCCCGGGTTGCCCATGGTCATCGTCATCCCCAGGGACTTCACGTAGGTGTTGAGGGTGGAGTAGTAGTTCTCGTTGCCAGGGACGCTCGTCATCTCGTCGAAGAATATCCCGTTTACCGAATACCAAGTCTTGTACGAGATGATTTGGGATTCTAAGGAAGAAATGAGTTGCGATGCGTAGCCGGTCGCCACGTATCCAATCACGATGATGCCGGCGGCCTGGAAGTTCTTCACACCCTGCACGTAGTTCGAGTCAGAGGACCCGCCCGGCCCGTCGCTAGGGTTGATCACGGCTATTATCGGAACGTTGGGATGAGCATTCCTAGCCTGCAGGGTTGCGGCCCAGCTGCCGTCAGTGGGGTAGGTGTAGAGCGGGATGACTATCCCTGAGTTGGTCGAGGCCGCGAAGCTAATTCTCGCGGTCGCAGTCACAATTGCTGCCAAGAAAAGGACGCTCACAATCGCAAGAGAGGAGGTCCTTTTGGAAGAATTCCCTGGTAGATTCATCTGTAGGCAATATTCTCAGAAATAGCATAAAAGAAATGTGGAGCCGAAACGTGGACTCATAAACGTGGACTCATGAACGTGGACTCATCCTACGTATGCAAGTTCTTCCTTTTGCAATAATTACCCACATCCAACCTCCCCACGAACCCGAGGGATACCCAGAGATACATGGAGCCGCGCTCCACGTGTCAGCTTAGAGGGTTGCGGGCCCCAGGTCCGCTTTACCCCTACGCCATCTTCGTCCTACCACGACGGCGGCGAGGGTCCCCGCGAACAGGCTCGCTAGCACGAGGATCGGAAAGCTCAGGACGAATGTTACCGTGATGCTGTGTGGGCCGGATGTCTGATCGCTAACGGACGACATGACACCCATGTATGTCAAGTCTGCTGAGTAGGTGCCGTTGGGGAGGTTGAAGGATGCGACTCCGTCACTATCCGTAGGCTTTGTGATCTGGGTTCCGTTGGCGGCAGTAACCTTGACAGTCGCACCCCCGATGGGGAGGCCGAAGAGGTCTACGGCCTTGAAGATATCTGGATAGAGGGTCGCTGTGCCGGCCGGTCTTGGCGTCGTGACAGTCTGAGTTGTCGTTGATGTAGTTGTAGCTCTCGTAGTGGTTGGTGATGTGGTCCTGGAGGTTGCTGTCGTTGTCGAGGGTGAGGTGGTAGACGTCAGGGTTCCAGTCGAGGAGGTGGTTGTCGTGGCGGTTGTTGAGGTGATTGTGGTGGTCTTTGACGTGCTCGTTATGGGCGAGGTGGTTGTGGTGGTCTTTGAGGTGGTCGTTATGGGGGAGGTGGTCGTTGTTGTTGTGGTCTTCGAGGTGGTTGTCGTCGTGCTGGTGCTCGTGCTGGTGGCAAGAAGCGCCTCGGTAAAGACAAGATTCGTGTCTCCTTGCAGCGTAAAAGTAGTCGTTCCGCTCTGGGGAACTACAACGTTTCTCGCAAAAGTGCCGATGTTGGCGCCTTGAACGTAACGCGTAGCGTAGTCATCGACGGTTACGCTGTAGCTGTGACCGACGACAGCGCCGACTGTCTGAGGGGTGTACGTGCCCCCGGTTGAAGTGCCAGCGGTATTGTCCTTGACCTCCTGTATGTAGAATCCGTTGACCGGCTGATTGGAACTGTCGACCGTGGAGATCGATAGAGTTGCCGTTCTGCCGGTGGTCGTGGTCGTGGAGGTCGTCGCGGATGTTGAGGTAGAGCTCTGCGGTCCTGCATCGAGGGCGGCCACCTCATTCATGAAGTAGGAGGGAAGCACGTCGTAGGGGTTCCCGCCCCCGGCGTCCGTGATGTAGATCCACTGGACGTAGTTTGATGAGCTCACCTCGTAGGAAGTATTCAGTGTTGAGACGGAGAGTCCGATGTACGCGAAGTTCGACTTCGGATGACCCGAGTAGGATGAGAGATAGGAGAGTGTGGGCAGCCCACCCTGCTCGAAGATGCAGAGAGAGTCGAGGATCCCGATGTAGCTGCTAGGCACCGACGTCCCCGGGTTGCCCATGGTCATCGTCATCCCCAGGGACTTCACGTAGGTGTTGAGGGTGGAGTAGTAGTTCTCGTTGCCCGCATTGTTCGACATCTCGTCGAAGAATATCCCGTTTACCGAATACCAGGTCTTGTACAAGCTGATTTGCGTGTCCAAGTCGGACATCCCATGCGATGCGTAGCCGGTCGCCACGTATCCAATCACGATGATGCCAGCGGCCTGGAAGTCCTTCACACCCTGCACGTAGTTCGAGTCCGAGGACCCTCCCGGCCCGTCGCTCGGGTTGATTACTGCGATTATCGGGACGTTGGGGTGAGCTTTCTTGGCCTGCAGGCTGGCGGCCCAGCTGCCGTCAGTGGGGTAGGTGTAGAGGGGGATGACAACGCCCGAACTGCTCGTGGCCGCGAAGCTAATTCTCGCTGTCGCGGTCACAATCGCCGCGAAGAAAAGGACGCTCACAATCGCAAGAGAGGAGGTCCTTTTGGAAGAATGCCCAGGTAGATTCATCTGTAGGCAATATTCTCAGAAATCGCATAAAAGAAATGTGGAGTCGAAACGTGGACTCATAAACGTGGACTCATCCTATGTATGCAAGTTCTTCCTTTTG
>VBPK01000230.1 GCA_005877225.1 Nitrososphaerota archaeon | reverse complement strand
CGACCCGGAAGAATGGATCCTGAAGAAGGTCAAGTTTGGGAAGAGTTTCGAGCTCCTCGCCAACCAACTGAGAGAAAGCATCGACGCCTCGAGCCGGGGGAGGGCGGCAGCCGAGCTAGGCTCCACGAAGAACAATGCGGTGTTGGCCCCCCTGAAGGAAGCAGCGATGACCGACCCATCATGGATTGTGAGAGCGAAGGCTCTAGAGGCCCTCGGCGAGGTCGGGACCGAGGAGGCGCTAACCTCTATTCTCTCGCTCGGCATACCGGAGAACAGAAGGGTGAGAAGGGCGCTCGCGAGGGCGCTCGCCAACTTCAAGGACCGGGGAGGATACAAGCTCCTCGCAGAGCTTCTGCTCGCTGATGAGAGCCCATACGTTCAGTGCGAGGCGGCAATCTCCCTCGGGAAGGCGCAGGCAGACGGAGCTCTGCAGCTGCTGAAGAAAGCGATGAAGATCAACTCTCCCAACTTCACCCTTACGGAGGCCTGTCTTGGCGCCGCCGGTTACATCAAGGAGGAGGAGGTGAGAACGCTGATCATGGAGAACCTGAGGTACGGGGCGCCCAGCAGGGCAAGAACCGGGGCCATGAAGGGAATCATCAACCGGGGCTTCGCTTACGAAGATGAAGTGGCCGCGCTGAAGGAGATACTTCTCCGCGACAAGGAGTTTCGTGTGAGGTATTATGTCGCTGACCAAGTTGCTCCGAGACTCGCGGAGAGAAGGATGCTGGAGGAGCTCAAGCGCGCGTCTGTGTCGGACCGGGACACCAGGGTCAGGAGGAGGGCCCTGGAAGTCTACTATGAGTTACTGAGGACAGCGGAGACGATAAGCTCCATCGCTAAGCTCGGGGAAGAAGTAGAGGGGTTGAAGAAGGAAAACAGGGAGCTACGCGAGCGGCTGTCAAGACTCGACCGACCCAGAGACTCGTAAGCTAGGAGAGGGTGTGGAGTAGCGCGGGAAGTTCAGAGATAGAACTCATTATCAGGTCAGCTCCCTCGGCTAGTAGCCTTTCGCGGCTGTAGTTTCCCGTCGCGACGGAGGCGACCCTAACACCGGCGGCGTCGGCGGCTTGGATGTCGATGACGCTGTCACCGACACAGAGTAGCTCGTCCTTCGAGAGGTTAAACAGGTCCAGCGCCCTCAGGATTTCGTCCGGCTTGGGTTTCATAGCCGGGACATCGTCTCGCGTGAGAATCAGCTCGAAGACATCCATCAGTCCGCCCTTCTTGAGGACCTTCGTCGCGCCAGCCCTCCCGCTGTTGGTCAAGGCACCGAGCCTCATTGAGGAGAGTCGCAGCGCCTTCAGAGTCTTCAGCGTTCCATGAATGGGTTTCGCCTCCCTCGCCGAATCCAGCTCGAACCTGTCTAGCATCGAGTAGACCCTAGACCTGAGGGTCTGGTAGTCGTCCTTCACCTGCCCGGAGTCGATCTGCTCCTTGGCCGAGTCAAGGATGACCTGCGTGAGCGTCGTGGTGGTCAGGTTCGTCGTCGAGTAGCCCCTACCGAGTAGCTCTCCGATTAACGCGCTCCGCGTTCCGACGATATCGAAGGTGAACGTTACTAGCGTGCCGTCGACGTCGAAGATTACGGCTCGGATCATCCACTAGATCTTTCTCTTCGCGAAGAGAATCAGGATTGCTATCCCAGCAATCCCTATCGCCACCGCAAGAACCTCCATCGCTTGCAGCGTCTCAGCGCCTAAAGCGAGTGGGAGTGACGCAAATGCCAACAAATACTCATCTCCCCCGCACGCTATTTATCCATTGTCCGGGGAGCTCTATCAGCTCCGGGGAGGTAGCCGCTGAATCAACGCAACGCAGAAATAAGGTAAGGATTCGCTGCCTGATATTGAAGCTCGAGGAGCTGAAGGACCTCGCGGATTATGCCATAGGGCAAGCGAGATCGGCTGGAGCGAGCTACGCCGAAGCAAGAATTCACGGAGCCAGCGGGAACGAGTCTCTCCTGAAAAATGGGGAGCCAGAGCCGGCCGTCCTCGTGGAAAGCTTCGGAATTGGAGTTAGGGTTCTGGCGAAGGGCGCCCTTGGATTCTCGGCGACAAATTCTCTTGACCGGAGGTCGGTGAAGCAACTCACCGTCGGGACGGTGAAGATGGCGAAGTCGGCGGGGGCGCTGCTGAAAAAACCACTCGTCTTCGACGCCTCGAAGCCTGTAAAGAAGAAGTGGAAGGCGGAGGAGAAACAGAAGATAGAGGGCGGTGACGTAAAGTGGTTGGGGTCCCTTCTGAGAGAGATCGACGGAAGGCTAACGATTGAGGAGGTCGGAGTCAAACTTCCGGGCAGATTCCTGACGGCTGAAGCGAGCTTGGAGGAGAAGTACTATGTGAACAGCGACGGGGCGAGAGTCGAGAGCAGAGTCCCGAGGGTCCATTTCTTCGGAATCCTCACCGCGCTTGAGAACGGGGAGACTGCCCAGAGGATGATTCAGCAGGGCGAGAGTGGTGGCCTGGAGGTGGTGGAGAGGTTGGACCTAGTAAAGAGGGTCGAGCGAGAAGCCAAGACCCTTGGAGAAGTGCTCAGGAAGGCGACGAAGCCCCCCGAGGGGACGATTGATGTCGTCCTGAGCCCCGAGCTGTCAGGAATAGCCGCGCACGAGTCTGTCGGCCATCCGCAGGAGGCTGACAGAAT
>VBPK01000228.1 GCA_005877225.1 Nitrososphaerota archaeon | reverse complement strand
CACAGTCAGGCCCATTGCGAGGCTGGAGCCTTACACCGTCTTCCCAGGAAGCGTCGTGACAGTCGAGGCCGAGGGGCTGATCCCCAATCAAAGGTATTCGGCGATTTTGGTGAGCGAGACGGCCTTCCCGCCGCTCGCCGTTCTAGGTAACTTCGGCGCGGACAAGAATGGTGCGGGAGGAGCAGACTTCGCCGTCCCAGTAACGACTCCATCAGGGGTGTATTCACTCTCGCTAGAGTCCGGATATCTAGCCCCCCTGGCAATAACACCCGCCCTCACGGTCAGGGAGAGGTCGTCCGCCCCAGTCTACAACACCGTTGCATTTATGGACACGAATGTGAACATGACGGATGAGACCGCCCCGCGAGTCAACCTCGCCCTCGTCAACACCTTACCTACCGCAGTCGGCGGGACGCTGTACTGCGTCTTGTACAACAGCGCCCGACAAGTTGCTGGGATTAGCAGCGCGCAGTTCGTTCTTCCGAACGCCTCCGAGGTTGTTTCGGACGTCCCGGTCAGCGGGCTGCCATCCGGGGTTTACACGGCGGAGTTGTTCGTGCTGTCGTCATCAGGGGTCGTCCTGGCTGAAACATACTCGATTCCCCTCGGCGTGAGTGACTAGGCGCGGACGACGAGAAGGCCGTTAACCATGTATTGGTGGACGGGGCAGAAGATTGAGCAGAACATCGAGTAGTTGCCTGGTCTGTCCGTGACGAAAGTTGTGGCGAAGGATTGGCCGGCGGTCAGCTGCACCGGGTTGACGTAGTTGTTGATCTCGAAGCCGTGCGGGGAGACTGGGTCTAAATTGCAGACGACGATCTTGACAGTCTCTCCCCGCGAAACCTGAATGATGGGCCAGGGGCGCGAATGATGCATGCTGTCGTTGTAGCCGTTCTCGTCCGCCACCAGCAGGGTGTATCCCGCGGGCCTATCGCAGCCGTTCGTCACTCGACCAGAAAGGCCTAGGCTCGGGGCGTAGGCGGTAAGGAGCGTCCCGCCCGCCAGCGCTGCGATGATAGAGACGACAAGGGACCGGCTGACCATCGAGAACACCAGCACCCTAGCCGTTAAAACCTCTTCGCAGCGGCTAGCTAGCGAAGGTCCGCCAGCCTCGCGACCCCCAACGGAATCCTCATTTCATCCTCAGAGAGGCCGCCGTGGTGGCCCAGTAAGTCGAACTTACCGTCGGGCGCGCGGCGCGGACGACCCGTCTCCTTAGCGTGGTCGAACCAGATGGTGTCTTTCTTATGAGGAAGGATGAGGAGATCCCCGACCCTGTCGCGGAAGTTCCTCTGAGGATTGTTGATTCCGAAGAGGCCCATGCGAATCGACTCCTCCGTGCCTAGAACGGTCGCCATCCCTTCGAGCTTCTTCTCGAGGTACTCCCTCATGTCATCGGCGTTTGCCCCAAGGTGGAGGAAGACGTCCCTCGGGCTTCCGGCCGGGAGAATCTTCTTCCCTGACTCGCTCCTCTCGAAGTTCTTGACGAGCTTGCGGTACCTGTTCAGATAGAGAGTGGCCTTCGGCGAGACGTTGATCTGGCCGTGGTCCGCCGTCACGATCACGAGGGTCTTCTGCGCCACTTTAGAATCCATCTTCTCGACGAGCCCCTTCTGGATGGAGTAGGAGATCAAGGCCGCCTCGAGGAAGGACTCATCGGTGTTGGGTCCATACCTGTGCTCTATCGTGTCAACGTAGCTCCAGTAGACATAGAAGAAGGCGCGCGAGGTGGCTGCGGCCTCGACCTTCCTCCTCACCATCGCCATCAGATCAGAGGAGCTGGAGTAGGAGTTCGTCTCGCTCCCCTTCAGGGAGGCGGTCGAGTATGCGGTCTCGGCGATGTTTCGGTTTACGAAGGAGTGTGAGGGGATCCCCTCCCTCGCGAGCTTCCGGTAGACCGTTTCACCCTTGAAGAGTATCCTCGGGTCGGTGGTTCTCCGGAGTGTGTCCCGCCCGGGGTCACCCATGGGGCTGAAGGGTAGCGTGGCGATTATCATGTCGAGCTCCCTGAAGTAGACGAACCACTCCGGCAGGCCGTGCTCCTGGGGCGTCAGACCCGTGCTCAGCGATGTCAGCGCGGCAGCGGTTGTGGAGGGGAAGACTGTCGTGATGGCGCGGGTGTGCCCCTTCGTCGTCATCGCTTTCACGAAGCCCTCCGCGGCCTGGTTCTCCCATTCCCTATACCCGAATCCGTCGAGGACGATGAGGATGACACGCTCCGGAGAATCCACCTCGACGTCCCCGAAGGCGTCTCTGGGAATCTTCGGCCTCTCGGACTTCACATTGAAGAGGGAAAGAACGGTGGGCGTCACATTGGAGAGGCAGTACGAATCGTACTCGGGTAGGACGAACTCCTTAGGGAGGCCTTGCAGTTTCTTCCCCTCTCCCGCTCGACCTTTTTCCTCTCCGATTAAATATTCGTGGGAGGGGTCGTGGGGCGTGGAATACGTCGGGCTTGGGAAGACGGGGCTCAAAGTCTCGCGGGTCTGCCTCGGGTGCATGTCATTCGGCGATGAGTCCGGATGGATGGTCACGGCCGCTGGAGGGAAGA
>VBPK01000227.1 GCA_005877225.1 Nitrososphaerota archaeon | reverse complement strand
TCTCCGCCTATTCCGCGCGAGCCCGCATGAAGTGCCTCGTCCTCATTGCGGACGATACCCCTACCCAAAAGCTTGCGCAGATCATGATGTACTCGCCCATTCTGCTTCGAGTCAGGGGGATCTATCGCTCACTCTCGAGTCTCGAAGCAGCCCTCGCACAAACTCAGGAGATTCTTCCCGATTGGTTGAACCACTTCATCTGGGCGCCATTCAACCCTCTCTTGGTTGACGCCTTCAAGACCATCGCCTACGAGATTGCCCTTAGCCAGAAGGTGCCAGACTGCATCTTCATTCCTGTCGCAGGTGGGGACCTCCTCTCCGGTCTCTACAAGGGCTTCCAAGAATTGCAGAAGATGGGTCAGCTGCAGAGACCGCCTAGGCTCGTCGCGGTACAGGGGGAGGGAGCCGACCCCACGGTGCAAGCAATCGAAAAGGGCCTCGACAAAGTGAAAGAGACTGCTCCCGCCCGCACCATCGCGGGAGCGCTCCGTGTAAACTTCGGGGCAGAGCATTCCATCACCGCAGTTAGAAAATCGGGTGGATTCGGGATCTCCGTCTCTGATGAGCAGATAGTGAAGGCTCAGAGAGAAATCGCGCGAGACGAGGGGATCTTCTGTGAAATCTCATCTGCGGCGGCCCTCGCCGCAATTTCGAAGGCCCTCGACCTGGGGAAGATCGCCAGAGACGAGACCACGGCAGCGATATTGACTGGAGCGGGTCTCAAGGACTACCCCGTGACCGGAGACGACATCTCCCGTATTCCCCTATCCAAGGACGTCTCGTCGCTCTCAACGACGTTGGAGAGGATGCTGGCTGCCGAGCGGATCGGGGTAGCTGTCTAGATCGCAAGTTCACCGAGGAACAACCTGATGATATCCTTGTCCTTGGAGATCTGGTCGGGTGTCCCCTCAAACGCGCTCTTCCCCTGAACGAGCACCAGCCCTCTGTTGGCTAGGCTAAGGGCCTTCCTCGCGTTCTGTTCCACAAGAACTATGGTCACGCTCATCTTCTGACGGATTTCTACGAGCCTTTGCAGGAGCTGTTCTGCCACCATCGGCGCGAGCGCCGCGGTCGGTTCGTCGAGAATCAGGAGTTTCGGTTCGGCCATGAGTGCCCTTCCGACGGCGAGCATCTGCCTCTCGCCACCGCTAAGCAGTCCTGCCTTCTGGCGTGGTCTGGACTTGAGGATGGGGAAGAGATTCAGGATGTGCTCATGGAGTTGGCTTCTCTTCCGCGCGTCTCGAACCGTTATGCCCCCAAGGTCAAGATTTTCGCGTACGGTCAAATCCGGGAATACATTCGCAAGCTGCGGAACATATCCTAACCTCATCATTGCGATTTTCTCTGGTCTCCAGCCCTTAATCTCGATCCCTTCAAATTTTATGCTTCCCTCGAAAATATTTGTTAGACCTAGAATGGATTTGACAAGTGTGCTTTTGCCCGAACCGTTCGGGCCGACTATCGCTAGGAAATCACCCTCTGCGACTTTGAGGGATACATCCTGTATTATCGCGAGCTTTCCATAACCTGACACGAGATTCCTGATTTCAAGCATGACATTGCCCGCGACCGATTTAGCTACCCAAATATGCATCTATCAGCTTCTGGTCTTTGACTATGGACTCCGGTTTTCCCTCTGCGATTATCTTGCCCTGGTGCATCGCGAATACCGTATCGACATGCTTGAACAAAACTTCCAAGCGGTGTTCGACAATGAAGAAAGTCGTCCCCAGTTGCTCTCTCTGATGAGCGATGCTCTTGAAAATATCCTGGGCCAGGCGTGGCGCGACACCGGCGGTAGGCTCGTCCAGCAAAAGCATCTTGGGGTCTCCCATCATAGCATTGGATAATTGAACCAACTTCATCTGCCCCCCTGAAGTCTCGTTCGGCAGTTTCCCGTAGAGTTGTTCAATTTCTAACAACTTCATTTGATCTTGTGCTCTCTTCGCGAGTTCAATTTCCTGGCCCTCCCACCGAGAAGGAAACGGAGCGACAGATGGTCTCTCTCCCTTCTGGCCCTTGGCGGCGAGCATCGTGTTCTCAAGAACTGTCATTCCCATGAAGAGTCTTGGTGTTTGAAAACTTCGCCCCAACCCCAACTCAAATCTCTTGTGTGGCGAAAGTTGATCGATGCGTTTCCCATCAAACTCAATTGCTCCTGTAGAATCTTTTTTCTCTACGCCTGAAATTACGTTGAAAAGGGTGGACTTGCCACTTCCGTTCGGTCCGATTAGTCCAGTTATGCTTCCCCTCTTTACTGAAAGTGTTACCTCGTCAACAGCCCTTACTCCGCCAAAGGCTTTCGAGATATTTTCTACACGGAGAATAGCATCATTACTCAGCTTGATGTCACTCTTCCTTTTTGTCGTTCATCGGGGTTGGAGCCGGTCAGTCTCGTCTTCCTGCCGAAGTCGAAGAGGGTGTATGCCTTGGTTTTGATTTGAGTCTCGGGGAATATCCCCTTCTGCCTAAAAACAAGCAAGAGGAGAAGTATGACCGCTTCGACCATGTATCTCGCGTAGAGAATCAGGTTTGCGCTAAAATTGGGGAAGGAACTCTGCAAGAGGATGCCTGAAACCAACGAACCTCTATCAAGCATTGTGATTACGAAAGTCCCCACCAGCAAGCCACGGTTGTTCGCGTAACCTCCGAGAATCATCATGACCCAAACGCTGAACGTTACTGCTGGGATAAAATCGTCCCTCACTTTGCTTACATCTTTGCCGAGAGATTCGGCAGCAATTTTATCGTCTCGAACAGATTTCAGCAGCCTGCCATAGGGTGAGTTGCCCAGTCTCTGGGCGATCTCATAGCACGCCAGTGCTAACACTACTATCACGACTGCGTACAGGCCCGTAGGAACATTCGCTTGAAGTGTTGAGGAGGGAAAATAGGTGCTCAACCAATAAAACGGAGTGGTGACGCCTCCAAGTCCGTTGAACCCGCACCCGAGCTGCTGCGTATTCATCGTGATGACCCTGAACATTTCCCCTGCGACGAGAAGTATCATGGAAAGGTACCATTCTTCCTTGACCCTCAAAGCGGGGTACGAAACAACGATGCCCACTATGCCGCCAGCGACCATCGCGAGGACGAGGGCGATGACCCAGACTGAGACGCTAACTGCCGGATAAGCTAAAGCAATCTGCTCTCTGGCGAGCGTCGCGGAAACATCGCATATGTTGCCAATCGAGGAGCCCGCAAACGTCGGTAGCAGATTTGCCGCCGCAGTCCCTCCGACAAATGCGCCGAGTCCGTAAAACAGTACCTGCCCGAAGTTCGGTTGACCACCGTAACCATACTCGAGATTAAGACTAATCCCAAGTATCGCGTAAATGCCGTAGACCGAGGCGAAGGCGATGGTGAATCCCGTAAAGTCGAAGGCCATCTCTCAGGCACTCCCATCGACTTTGGGTTCGGCGGATGGCTTCGAACTTCTTCTGAGTCTCCGAATGGCCGATATCATAGTCTGCGAACTCGGAGTCAATCCTGTGGGCTTCAGCAAAAGTATGATGATGATTAAAGCGAACGGTAACAGCGGTTGATATCCGAAAGGGACGTCGAAAGTGTAATGCAGGAAGTCCATGAGTGTGTTTTGCGAAAAACCTACTACGTATCCACCTATGATTGTTCCTGTAAAGCTTGTCAGTCCAGCGATAATCACGACGGCAAAAATGTCAAGCAGAGCGGTGAAACCCAAGACAGGAGTGACCGTCGTATAGATTCCGAGCAACACGCCGCCGAGGCCTCCCAATCCTCCTGCGATGATCCACATTACGTCGACCGCCGTTGGGACGTTAATACCAGAAATCCTCGCGAGGTCAAAATTGCTCGCAATGGCTCGCATTGATTTTCCCAGGGTCGTGAAATTCAGGAAGAGCTCGAGGAGCACCGAAAGCACAATCGCAAGGAGAATCGCGAGGGCATACACGTTGGTTAGCTCTGTTCCGAAAATATTCGCCAGAGAGTAGATTGAGATATTTTGATTCGCGTTAAGGATGCCAGCCAGCGAAGCCCAAGTATAGACCCCATACCTGATGAATTGAGCGACCGCAAATGATGCGAGGACGAGAATATAGATAGAAACTCTGCGGTTCATGAGTGGCCTGAACGCAACGCGATGAGTGACTAGTGCCAGACCAGCGCAAAAAAGAAAGGCCGCCGCTCCAATAACGAGTAAATGGTTTGGAGAAATCGCGGAGACAACTACGCCGACGTAGGCGCCAACGGTTAGGAACTCTGCGTGGGCAAAGTTTGGCAGCTTGATTACCGCGAGCGTCAGCGTAAGTCCAAGCGAGACAACGACGTAAATGCTCCCGGTGAACACGGAAAGCAGAATTGAACCCGCTAACCACTCAAGCAAGTTCTGGCAGCAACACTATGACCGAGGGTGCCAAAAAACCTTCAAGGCTTAAATAGTCTCCGGCCTCTTTCATCGATAACGAAAATTCTTACGAATCACAAAGCTATTTCTTCTTCAGTAGCTGCTGCATTGCTAGTCGTTGGTCTCGTAATTGGAGGCGCAGTCGGGTACGGGATTACAGCGTCGACGAGCAAAGTAGGTGTAACGACAACGGTAACCGGAGCCGCAGGACCAACAACTTACACCATAGGTTCGATTCAACCCATAACCGGGTCGCTTGCGAGTTTCGGTGTGTCATTTCAGAATTCGGTAGATTTGGCTGTTAAACAGATGAACGCCAACCTTACTGCGGTTGGAAGCAACATCCAATTCAAGGCAGTCCATGCTGATGACCAACAAACTCCGGGGGGCGCGCTCACAGCACTGACATCAGAGTTCACGTCGCAAGGCGTCCAGGTTGTAATCGGCCCATTGACTTCGGCTGAAGTGCAAGGAGTCATCCAGTACGCGACCCAGAATCACATCGTTGTACTTCCAGGAGCAGCCACAGCGACTGCGCTTATCGGTGTCTCACCCTACCTCTTCAGACCGGGACAGCCGGGCGACCAGTTTGAGAGCACTGTCATCGCGCAGTCGGTGATCCAGACCGGGGGTAAGAACGTCGTCTACCTATACAGAAATGACATTTCCGAATACGGAACTTTCAACGCTTCCATGAAAATCATGCTTGCGGCTGGGCTCAAAGTGCAAGGAATCGCACTACCAGCAGGTCAGTCCGATTATGCTGCTCAAGTTCAAACTGCAGGCATTAACGTAGCTCAATACCTGTCAAGCG
>VBPK01000225.1 GCA_005877225.1 Nitrososphaerota archaeon | reverse complement strand
ATCACGTCTCAAGGGGATCATCTCCCGCCACGAAAGGTCTTCCTGAATGAAGGCAAGTACGCGCGGAGGTTCTGTGCAGGGCTACGGAAGTATCGCTACTAAGCTTATTTCTACTTTATACCCTCTCGCAAGAGTTGCCTGGACAGTCGTTCTCGGCGGTGGGTCATTGACGAAGAATTCTCTGTAGGCAGAGTTGTAAGCGTCGAAATCGTTGATGTCCGAGAGAAACGCTGAGACGCTCACAACGTTCTGCAGGTCTGTCCCCGCCTCCCTGAGGGCTGCCCGCAGATTCCTGAGGGTCTGTCTTGTCTGCTCCCCCACGCTCTCTGGTAACTTTTTGGATACTGGGTCGACTCCGACCATCCCTGCCGTGAAGACCAAATTTCCTGCCACCACCGCCTGAGAGTAAGCTCCTCCGGGTGGCGGCGCCTTGTCGGTCCTGATGACTCGTCTAGGCATCTCAGCGACCTCATTCTCGCCATCTTATCAACGTACACCACGCAACAGGCCTTTAGGCTTGATGGCTGACTGACGGCCAGAGCCCAGAAATTGTCTGCCCCAGAGGACAGTTCATCGAACTTGGGGAGACGAACTGACTCCATTATCATCGCGGTTATGATCGGAACTGGGAGAAAGAGCTATCGCTTCCTGACGGGGAGGCAGAATCCGCCATAGTGCACCCTGGTTCCGGATAGAAAAATGAGGGAGTTGGAAAACGAGTATTTCCTACTTGTGCTGCTCGAGGTCTCGCATCATCTGCTCGAACTGTTCCTTCGTGATTTCTCCTCGCGCGTACCTCTCCTTCAGTATCTCCGCTGGCCCTCCCCAGTAGTGCCCATACCAGCGGTAGCGCCCGCCCCACCCCCACCCCCAGAAGAGGAAGCGGAAGACGAAGAAGACGATGAAGAAGAAGAAAATGAAGCCGAATGGGAAGAAGACGAAGCCGAAGGGGAAGAACCCGTAGTACGGGTAGCCGACGGCCGCCGGCGCTGAAGCCGCTCTTGCGGCTCCGAACGCCAGGCCGCTGACGATTAGGATTGCGAGGATTGCGACGAGGGCGACTACGCCCCATCCGAATGGTGATCTTGTGCGAAACCTTCTGTTCTCGACCGATGTGTTCATGTGGTTTTTCGTCACCATCAGAGCCACAGCTTCTGCGCTATTTATTGATATCGGTTTCCCGATAATCGGAAAAACGATACGCTTAAAGCCGCACATGACCATGCTCACACTCGGGAAACTACATGTGGCCTTTCCGCTGGATGATGCAAAGAAAGCGGGGACTACGGATGCTGATCTTATCGATGCTTTCGAACTCCCCCAAGAACGGCATCGAGATAATGAACGAAATCGAGGCGGCGACGAGAGGATGGTGGAGGCCCTCGCCGGGGTCGATCTACCCACTGATGAAAGACCTGATCGGGGAGGGACTCGTGAAGAGGACCGAGGACGAAAAGTACGAGCTGACAGACAAGGCGAGCGAGCAGATGGAGTGGTCGTTCGGTCCCCCGTCGACAAAGCCGCAGACCGTCGAGGAGATGCTCAACGAGATCACTTCCTACGTCTCATACTTCGAGGAGCTGAGTAGTTCGGACCAGTCAAAGCTAGCTCCACAGATGAAGAGGCTGAAGGAGATCGCGGAGAGGCTGTCGCGCCTGCTGAAGCCGTGAATCATGCGTCACAGTCCTTTGGCGGCAACTTCTTTTACCTCTTTTTCTCTAAATTCTCTTTCCTTCGAAACAGAACAATCTTCTTCACCAAGTCATACGGGATTGGCTTTTCCATCGGAAATTGTACCGAGCCCTTCGCTCCTTTGTATGGCGATAATTCCTTTTTGAATGCTTGAATACCTGTAATCATGGGATAAAACCCAATGTGATTCTTGAACGCTGCAAACCATACTAAGTTGCCGTTTAGCTTGAACGCGGGAATCTGATAGCTGATTGCCTCCTCGGCTTCAGGTGCCGCTCTTCGAATTGTCTGCCTCATTTTTTCCAGAATACTTTGAACTTCCTCCGGAAAGGTTTGAATGTATTCATCTATCGTTTCAAACTGTTTTTCCGTGAGATTCACGACAAAATTTTGGCGGGAATTTTCTCACATTTTTACTTTACGGAGGTTGTGAGTAACTCGGTGCATGATCTAATCCGAGTCTCGCCTAGGATCATGCCGCGACGCCGCAACGGGAATTTACAACCCCACTTTATTGACGGGCTCGAAGCCCAGGTTCAGCGCTCTAGGCGCACGAACCAATAGCGGCCGTCGCGGTGCCCTTGTCTACGAATCTATGCTATGTATCGTATCGCGAGCGAATGAACGATTATCGCTCCTATGTAGGGCCTGGAGGGCATTAGCGGTCAGCAGCTCATGGCTCCGCCAGCAGGGGGAAGGAAAGGAGGAAGAAACGAGTTATTTTCGATGAAAGGGGCGTTCTTCAGGATATACCAGCTTGCAGAGGCGTCTCCCAATCTGCCGGAGGGGAGATGCCGTCTGATTCCCATCCTAAGAATCTTCTGTTACATTCCCCTCCCCATCATATAAACAGATGGACGATTCTAATTATGACGTTGTGATTTGGGCCCAGCGTCGAGAGGTCTTAAGAAATTTCTCGCCGCGTCCTCGACACTCGTGATGCTGCTCCTGACACTTGCAATTCTAGCCCAACCGGCAGCAGTAAACGCGATGGGAGACGCACCGTCAACTTGCAACAACCGCTACGATGGACGTATTACATATTTCATCATAAGCAACGGGACCCGGACGTTCAATGCGATAGCGAACCCGGGAGTCACCTTCGATGTTAAGGCGAACAGCTACTACAACGTGACTTTTGTAATTCAT
>VBPK01000224.1 GCA_005877225.1 Nitrososphaerota archaeon | reverse complement strand
GGAAAGGATCAAGTGGATCGAGTTCATCGGACACTTCTTCAACCTCGAAAGGCAGGCCCGGGAGATAGTTCAGAAGGTGTCGCAGGACATGGAGAACACAACAAGGTCGAGCAGCACGAAGGGGGAGAGGGTTCTTTGGTTTATGGAATTCCAAGGTTACGTTTTCGTGACGGGAGGAAGGTCGTGGGTTGCGCAATCGATTCGGCGACTAGGAGGAGAGGTCATAACTCCAGACGCCAACACTCCGGGCAGTGTTCAGAGTACACACGAATGGGTCGCTTCAAGGATGCAAGAAGCGAACGTCATAGTATTCACGATGGTAAGACCGAGTATACTGCACCTGAGTTCGATGTATCCGATAATTAAGAACTCTCCCGCGTACAGAGAGGGAAAGATACATGGCTTCAATGTGAACTACTGGCAAGAAGGGACATACGCTCCGGAAACTTGGTTCCGAGAGCTCTCCCTCATCCTTTCCAGCGGAGCGGAAGGAAATCACGAGGGATTGAAACTATTCTCGACGGTAACCACCTGAATAAGACTACTGGAGAAGAGAACCGCTTGTCCTACGAAAAAGTGGCTGGTGTCTCGGAGATACCGAAAGGATCGATGAGGTCGGTCAGGGTAGGAAATGAAGAGGTGATGCTAGCGAACGTCGATGGAAAGTTTTACGCACTTAGGAACAGATGCACTCACGTGGGAGGGCCGCTCGCTAAGGGTAAACTGAGTGGGTATGTCGTGCAGTGTCCTTGGCACGGTTCGAAGTTTGACGTCAGAACGGGAAGCGTTGTTGGTCCACCAGCATCCGCTCCTGAGCCAACGTTCGAGGTGAAGGTCGAGAACGATGCTGTCATGATAAAGAAACCATCGTGACTAGGGGACAGATCCATTCCAGCGACGATCCAGCTGTGTCGACAAATCAATCCAGACTCTGGACTCCGTCGCCTTGAGGGAGGCGGCTCACACTTTCTATTTACCCTGCTGGTTCTCTACCCGCCACGCCTAGTGGTTTGTTGATTGACTGATCTGCTTATTCCCGACCGCGTCACGCGCATTGAACCTAATTACCACCAGGCCATCACTTATCTCGAATTTTGGAAAGATTCCAGGCACCCCTCTGATTGCTTCATCCAGATAGTACTTCAAGAACTTTGACCACTTCATCCCCATATCATGATGGAGCATGATGGTGTAATCACTGTAATTGACCTTAATCTCTGACTTCACCAGTCTATAGTGTCTTGAGAGGAGTGACATGAAGCTCATTAATGACCCGAGGCTTAGTTCGTCGAACCAGAACCGCATTATCTCCTTCGGAACAGTGGAACCAACTTGTCTAGCGCACTTTTCGATTTTATCATCATCCAACTCCTGTATCAATAATGAGAAGCTTTTCCGTGGCATGCTTATGAACTCGAACTTTTCTGCGAGCCTATCGAATTCGGCGTACTTCTTCAGTACGCTCGTTATGAGCGCATTCACGCTTATTCGCTGTGCATCAGCCTCCTTCTCTAATGTCAGGCCGAGCCGTGTTGGGATCCTTATAGCCCGAACCTGTGTTTTGCTATTTTGCCCATCACCAGAAATCAGCTCAGATGACAATTACTAAGTTTCGTGACGGTGTCTGTGTGTATAAAGGTTCGTGATGAGGACTGGCGTTTCTACTGTAGAGGGTCCACACCACTCTCCTTCCGGCAGTTCTTACATTCCCTCTGACAGAAGGGCTCCCAGTCAGCTTCCCTCGGCAGGTCGGAGTGGAGGGACCTCCCTCATCGAATCACAGTTCCGGTCACGCAGAAGCAGGAGCGAAGGAGCATGGATTGCGAAACAAACTCTTGGCAGGTTCGGCTTTACTCATTCCTTATAGGAAAGTCGCGTCTTGAAATAGACGAAGCCGCGCCGTCGACCGTGACGGGCGTAGCCGCCTTGGTATCAGGTGGTCCGCTCAGACTCCACGGAAAGGTCTCCGTACCGCGGTTTTCCGGCGCGCTCGTACATCAAGAGGATGGCGCCCTTGGGGAACGCCTGCGAATTCGTGAGGCGAAGACCCGCGGGCACGGTCCCGTCCCCGAAAAGCCGTTTCCCGGTGCCAAGCAGCAGCGGGTACACCCATAGGTTGAACCGGTCGATGAGATCGTGCCGAAGTAGCGTCTGGACGAGGTTGCCGCTTCCGATCACGTGGACTTGGCCGTGCTTTTGCTTGATGCGGGCCACCTCATGGGGAAGGTCTCCTTGGATGAGAGTGGAATTGTTCCATTCCAGTTTGCGGCGGCTGCGGGAGGCCACGAACTTTGGGGCGCTGTTGAGCTTGTCCGCGATCTCCTTGTTGCTGGTGGCGGTGGGCCAGTAGGCGGCGAAGATCTCGTACGTCTTGCGACCCAACAGCAGGGCGTCCATTCGCCCGATGTCCTGGGTGATGAGGTTGCCCGACTCCTCGTCGAGGTACGGCGCCTGCCAGCCGCCGTGCTTGAAGCCGCCCTCGACGTCCTCCTTCGGTCCGCCAGGCGCTTGCATGACGCCATCCAAGGTCACAAATTCGCTGACAAAGAGTTTGCCCATGTAGTCACCGCGCCCTGAGCCGGCGGTCCATGAAAAAGTTTTCCGAACCAAGGTTAAATGACGCGAGGTCGGCGTTTTTTCACTTATTCTTTTCGCGTTGACGTCCGCGATGA
>VBPK01000011.1 GCA_005877225.1 Nitrososphaerota archaeon | reverse complement strand
GAGAAACGGAGTGCCCTGACCAGCTCTGGCCCGACCGAGTCGAACGCCTCGTCGATTTCTGAATCCTCGACCCTTAGCTCGCTCTCTTCTAGCTTGACCCCGTCAAACCTCTCCGCGTACTCGAGAAGGGCGGCGTCTCCTCTCATCTTGACGTCCGCTATGATGTCATAGACCAGCCCCTGAGTTTCGGCGGATACTCTGGTCTTGTCCCTAATTCTGGCAG
>VBPK01000010.1 GCA_005877225.1 Nitrososphaerota archaeon | reverse complement strand
TCTCGTCGAGTTGCAGCACTTGCTCGGGTGCGTGGACAACCAGCCCTTGGGCGACCCTCCTGAGCGTCGGCAGAAGCCCGAGCATCTCTGACTTCGAAACGACGGTGTTTACCGCAAACCAGCCCTTCTCCGAAAGCGGGCTTATCGTGGGCTTCTTGAGTGCGGGGAGCGATTTCAGGAGCCTCTGGAGGTCCTTCTCCCGCACGTTCAGGAAGATGTGCACCTTCTTTCTTGCCTCGACCACTCCCTTCAGCCCGGCCATTAGGTCGATGATCTTCTCTCTTTTCCACGGGTCATCGAGGGCTTGACTATTGGTTACCAGACGGGCGCTCGAAACCGTGATTTCATCCATGACCTTGAGATTATTCTGCTCCAGACTGGACCCTGTCTCCGTCACCTCCACGATCGCGTCGGCGTCCTCGGGTGGCTTGGCCTCAGTCGCCCCGAAGGAGAGGTAGATGACCGCTTTTGAATTCTTACCCTTGGTCCACCACGGGGTTACGACCTTCGGTTCGAGCCGACCGAACCTCTTGGTATATTCGGGGAGGGCCATCAGGTATTTCGAT
>VBPK01000009.1 GCA_005877225.1 Nitrososphaerota archaeon | reverse complement strand
ACGACTCTGACCCTTCCATATTCTAGGTCCAGCAAATTCTCCACCTTAGCACCTGTCTCGAGAATCCAGTCGGCGCCTGTCACGCCTACGTCGTGGACCCCTCCCGCTATGTAGACGGGTATCTCCTGGGGGCGCAGAATCTTCACTTCAATATCCGGATCATTGATTTTGGGCCTGTACGTCCGCTCTTGCCCGCTGATGCGATAGAACGCGTCATGGAAGATTTCATAGGTCGCCTTCTCGAGGGAACCTTTGGGGATGGCGAGCTTCAGCTTACTCATGCTGACCCCCACTCCGGCTGGATTCCTTCTGAGGGAACTGTAGAAAGGAAATTTCTACGTGCAGATGGCTGTAAGGGGGCTATGGCGCGTGGAATGGGCTCGGAGCAGGTGAACGTAACCAGCCCCTATGAACGAAATCGCCCCGCATTTGCACCGAGTTTGGACCAGTAGTCATCTGTATTTAAGAGTGCCGTTGCTCGATCGTAACGCTTGGCTCGCCTTTGAACACAGGTATCGTCAGGAAAAATATCTAAGATGGCCCTACTGAGAGACTCTTGACCGGTTGTCGCTCAGTCTGAGATGTCGCTTGCGGGGCGATTCCCAGGCATTCAGCGCAGAAGTATGTGCTCCTCCGCCGATAATTCATCACTGTCCCGTGGATAGCGCAGCGCATGGAAATCACCTGTGACGCCTTGGCCACCGAGACGATCTCTGCGGCGTGTGCGCTGGGACGAGGCTGGAGTTGCGCTCGCACCTTCAAGTTCTTCATGTCAATCATCCTCACAATTTGTGCATCTTTTGTTTGTAAGCCTTATGAATCACCAATCCGTATTTTTCTGCGAAGTGTTGCTCTTCTCTGATTTAGCTGCCTCCTGCCCACACTCAATAAGCTCAGAACGAACTCTCTTGGCTGGTTGGATTCGTCCAATTCGAGCTAACCAGACACTTTTCTCGCCACTAATCAAGAAGTGATTCGTCTCGTATGCTATCGGGTTGCTCGTTAATCCGCTAGGCTGGCCGGTTACTAACATCAGACATTCTCCTCATTGACGATCGACTGGGAGTTCCGTACTGTATCTCGAAGTGATGTGGTTACCTCCCTGATTTTAGCACTCTTTTGGAACGTGCTAAGGCTAACAATGTACATTATTGGCTATAAATCCTCTTATATGGCACAGCTTTCACTCCACCTGATCTCTTGATGCCGTCGCAAGGCGTGAAACGGTCCAATTTGCTCGCTCAGAGGTTTGGGCACTCGGCGAAGTACCTTCGCGTACCCACCATTCTATCGCCCGTCGAGATGTTCTCCAGGATCCAGGGAAGATGCGAATATTCATATCTCCTCGAATCAGAGAACAGCTCCAATCGCCTTGCGGAATTCTCCTTCATCGGCTTCGACCCGGTAGCAGTCTTCACCGCCGCCGGAGGGTCGGTGGAAATCAGGGATAGATCAGGCAAGGTCGAGAAGAGAAGGAGTCGCGACCCTCTATTGGACTTGAGGAGGACACTCGAAGGACGGAGTCTGTTCGACACAAGCTTCCGGTTCGCGGGAGGAGGGGTTGGCTACGTTTCCTACGACGCGGTCCGATACTGGGAGAGGCTTCCAGACTCGCGGAAGGACCCCGCTAATTTCCCCGACCTCGAGTTCGCGATATTCGACGACGGCCTCGTCTTCAGCCACGAAGAGGGAGAGACATACTACTACACCCTCTCCGAGGACAGACTCGAAGACGTCCTGGAGATGATCGGGGAGGAGCGCCCCCTCCCCAAGCTGATCGTGTCTCCCCCGAAGAGGAATCTCGGTCGAGCCGAGTACGAAGAGAGCGTCCGCCGAACTAAGAAGTACATTCGAGCGGGAGATATCTTTCAGGCCGTCATCTCGAAGAAATTCTTGTTTACCATCGACGGGAGCCTGCTTCCGTTTTACTCCGTCTTGAGACGCATCAACCCCTCGCCCTACATGTACTATCTGGCCTTCGGTGAGAGGGAAGTAGTCGGCTCAAGCCCTGAGATGCTTCTGAGGGTGGAGGGCCGTACGGTCGAGACGTTCCCAATCGCGGGCACCAGACCTAGGAGCAATGACGTGAGGAAGAACCAGAAGCTCAGGAAGGAACTCCTAGCCGACCCGAAGGAGAAGGCAGAGCACCTGATGCTCGTCGACCTCGCTAGAAATGATATCGGGAAAGTCGCGAAGTACGGAACTGTGAAGACAACTGACTTCATGAGCATCATGGAGTTCAGTCACGTCCAGCACATCGTCTCCAGAGTGGTCGGGGAGCTGCAAGACGGGTCAGACAGCTTCGACGCCTTCAGGGCGGTCTTCCCTGCGGGGACTGTCTCCGGAGCGCCTAAACCCCGAGCGATGGAGATCATAGACGAACTGGAGCCACGACGACGGGGACCCTACGCGGGCGCGGTAGGGTACTTTTCGTACAACGGAAACGCCGACTTCGCCATCGCGATAAGGACTCTCTTCAGGCGAGGCAGCGTAGGCTACCTCCAAGCCGGTGCTGGAATAGTTGCTGACTCGGTCCCTTCTAAGGAGTGGCTGGAAACGGAAGCGAAGGCAAGAGTCCTCTTGGAGGCCATTCGAAACGATTCGGGAGGGGAAACCTGAATGAAGGTCCTCATCATAGACAACTACGATTCTTTCGTCTACAACCTAGCCCAGTACGTTGGGGAGCTCGGGGGCGAACCCATCGTCCGCAGGAACAACACGATCTCCTTAGCGGACGCTCGGAGGCTCAACCCCGCGAGAATCATAATCTCGCCGGGTCCAGGCACGCCCGAAGATGAAAAATACTTTGGCGTCTGCAGGAGGGTCCTCGAGGAGCTCAGCCCGGATATTCCCACGCTCGGCGTCTGCCTTGGGAACCAGGGCATCGGGTACACGTTTGGAGCAAAATTGACCAGGGCCTCGAAGCTCATGCACGGAAAGACAAGCAGGATCAGGCACGACGGGAGAGGGGTTCTGAGAGGTCTCGGGAACCCATTCGTTGCGACCCGGTACCACTCGCTCGTCGTCAGGCGCGGCACCGTCCCCGAGTGTCTGAAGATGACTTCGCACTCACTCGACGACTCTGAGATCATGGGACTCAGGCACGTCCGGTACCCGATAGAAGGAGTGCAGTTTCACCCTGAATCCATAATGAGTGCGGGGGGAATGAAAATCGTCAAGAACTTCCTTAGGGACGGGGTCCAGACCTGATACAGGACGCCATCCGCGACCTCGTCGAACGTAGGGACCTTAACGAGAACCAGCTGAGAAGGGTAGTGGGTGAAATAGTCTCAGGGGAAGCGACCTCAGCTCAGATTGGAGGCTTCCTAGTCGCTCTTCGCAACAAGGGAGAGCAGCCCGCCGAGATAGCAGTCATGGCCTCCGCTTTGAGGGAATACAGTGTCGCCATCAGGCCGCGAGTTGGAGGAAGGGTGATCGATACCTGTGGAACGGGGGGCGATTCCGTGAAGACCTTCAACGTCAGTACCATCTCATCCCTTGTGGCCGCGGGTGGTGGCGCGTACGTCGCCAAACACGGCGGCAGGTCGGTGACGAGCAAGTGCGGAAGCGCAGACCTTCTCGAGAGGCTTGGCTTCAGAATAGAGATGGAACCGCTCCGCGTCCAGGAGTCAATAGAGACGATAGGGATTGGGTTCATGTTCGCCCCTTCATTCCACCCCGCAATGAAGCATGTCGCACCGGTTCGAAGGGAGTTGGGAATAAGGACAGTCTTCAACCTCTTGGGACCGGTGATCAATCCGGCGCGAGTTGACGCCCAACTGGTGGGAGTGTACTCTCCCGAGCTAGTTCCTCTTATCGCCGACGTGTTTTCGAGGTTGGGGATGAATGAAGCAATCGTGGTACATGCCTTGGAAGGGATGGACGAGATCTCCGTTACCGGCAAAACGCTCGTGTCATGGCTCCGCGAGGGGGAGATCACGACGAAGGAGTACGGACCCAGGGATTTCGGAATACTTGAGGGAGCGAGACTCGCCGAGATAACTGAAGGGGACGACCCAGTCGGCTCCACCCTTGACATCCTCAACTCTCGAGGGGGTCGAGGTGCCAAAGAACAGATGGTGCTCGCAAACTCTGCAGCCGCCCTCGTCCTCGCAGGGCGCGCGACCACCTTTCCGGAGGGTGTCGAGCTCGCGAAGAACTCGATACTGGGTGGAGCGGCCTACAAGAAACTCGAAGAACTCGTGAAGTTCAGCGGAGGCGAGCTAACCAGGTTTGAGGAGTATGCAAAGAGCCGGTGAGGAATTCCTTTCAAGGCTGGCAGCTTCTGCGCGCGAGGCTGTCGCGATGGGTCGATACGAAGTGGACCGCCACCCTTCTCCCCGCAGGAGCCTGCGCCGTGCGATAGCCGCAACCAACTTTCTCCCGATAATAGCGGAGGTGAAGTACAGGTCTCCAGCCGAGGGGCCGATTCGGAGGGCCGAGGGAGCAGCCGGAATGGCAAGGTTGTACGCAAGGGGGGGCGCGGTCGCCATCTCCGTCCTCACTGAAGAGAAGCACTTCGAGGGGAGACTCGAATTCGTCCCCGATGTGAAGGATGCGGTCGGGATACCGGTCCTAATGAAGGACATCTTTCTTGACCCCGTCCAGATCGACGCCGCGGAAAGGATAGGGGCGGACGCGGTTCTTCTCATCGCGGGACTGTTTACCCGGGCTCTCTCGGCGGCGAGCCTTCAGGAGATGATTGCCCATTCTCATTCAAGAGGGCTGGAGGTCCTTCTCGAAACTCATACCGCCGAGGAGTATCTTATGGCAGGCCAGACCGAGGCAGACCTTGTTGGGATCAACAACAGGAACCTCGACACTCTCGAGGTCTCGCTTGATACCTCCTACAGACTGTTGAGTAACTACCCGCGCGTTAAGCCTGTCGTCTGCGAGAGTGGAATCAAGACAAGGAAGGAAGCGGTCTCTCTTATCAAGGCTGGGGCGAACGCCCTCCTCATCGGCTCTACCCTGATGAGGTCGAGAGACCCCACCGAGTCCATTCGGAGACTCGCAGGTGCGTAACGGAAATGGTGCGCGTGAAGTTGTGCGGGATGACGAGGGAAGAGGACGTCAGAGCTGCGGTGGAGGCGGGCGCAGATGCCGTCGGGTTCATAGTCGGCTTCCCCTCGTCGACCCGGAATATCAGTCTCGGACGCGCGTCTCGGCTGATGGATTTAGTCCCTCCTTTCGTGAACACTGTCCTGGTCACAACATCAACTCTCATTCGAGATGACATGTCTGATCTCCTCAGAATGAGGATGAATGACATTCAGCTTTACGGGGACCCCCCAAGTCTCGAGGCTATTCGATCCCTTCTCAGGGTCGGGCTGATCAAGCCCTATCCTCTCCGGACGTCTGAAGCCCTCGATGTCGCAGGTGCAGTCGCCGGCTTTGACGCCCTTCTCACGGACACCTACAGGGACGGAATGCAGGGCGGAACGGGCAGGGTCTCCGACTGGGAACTCTGCCTCAAAGTCAGAGAGAGGATTGCGCCGACCCCGATGATTCTCTCGGGAGGATTGACTCCCGAAAACGTGGCCCACGCCATACGTCGGGTGAGGCCGTTCGCGGTCGACGCTTCTTCCGGCGTGGAACTCTCCCCGGGCATCAAAGACCACGGTAAGATCAGGGAGTTCGTCGCTAGGGCTAGAGAGGCGGGCTGACGATGAAATCCTACCCGGTCAACGGCAGGTTCGGGGAGTTCGGAGGGCAGTTCGTCCCCGAGACTCTGGTGCCTGCGCTTCAGGAGCTGGAGAGTGCGTACCTCAGGTGGAAGAGCGACGCCGGATTCAGAGCGGAGCTCGACGGCATGCTCAGAGAATACGCTGGACGCCCCACCCCGCTCTACTTTGCCCGGAACCTCACGAAGAGGGCAGGCGGGGCAATGATTTTCCTCAAGAGAGAGGACCTCCTGCACGGCGGCGCCCACAAGATCAACAACACCCTCGGGCAGGGTCTCCTCGCGAAGAGAATGGGAAAGCAACGAGTCATCGCCGAGACGGGAGCGGGGCAGCACGGTGTGGCCACGGCCATCGCTTGCGCCGCCCTTGGGCTGAAGGCCGAAGTCTACATGGGTTCGGTGGACATCGAGCGGCAGAAGCTGAACGCCTACAGGATGGAACTAATGGGGGCTGAGCTTCACAGCGTCACGGCAGGCTCGAGGACGCTGAAGGACGCGATAAATGAAGCCCTTCGAGACTGGGCGACCAACATCAGTACCACCTACTACCTGATTGGGTCGGTGGTTGGTCCCCACCCCTACCCCGTTATCGTGCGGGACTTTCAGAGCGTCATAGGCAAAGAGATCAGAGATCAAATGCGTAGGAGAGAGGGGCGGCTTCCCGACGCTGTCGTCGCCTGCGTCGGAGGAGGTAGCAACGCTATGGGTAGCTTTCACGAATTCGTCGAGAAGAGAGGCGTGAAGCTCGTGGGAGTGGAGGCAGGGGGGGCCGGAAGGGGGAGGAATGCAGCATCTCTGGCGGAGGGGAGGAAGGGAGTCCTCCACGGGATGCTGACCTATGTGCTAGAGGATGAAGACGGCCAAATACGTGAAACGCAGAGCGTCTCCGCCGGCCTGGACTATCCAGGGGTCGGTCCCGAGCACTCCTACCTGAAGGAGAGAGGGAGGGCAACTTATGTGACCGTGAGAGACAAAGATGCGTTACGCGCTTTTCATCTCCTCGCAGAGGTCGAGGGGATACTCCCCGCCCTCGAGTCAGCCCACGCCGTCGCCCACGCGGTGAAGATGGCCCGTTCGATGAAGAAAGAGCAGAGCATCGTTGTTACGCTCTCGGGGCGAGGAGACAAGGACGTCCAGATCGTCGCGAAGGAAGCGGGGTTGGAAATCTGAATGAGCGAAATCTCGAAGGCCTTCGCAGGACTCGCAGGGAGTGAAGGCGCCCTGGTCACCTACATCATGGGCGGGGACCCCGACCCTGATACCTGCTCAAAGGTCATCGACGCAGTCGTCGCTGGAGGCGCGGACATCATTGAGCTTGGTATTCCTTTCTCCGACCCGATAGCCGATGGAAAGTCGATTCAGGCAGCCGCGGTCAGAGCCCTTTCCGCCGGAACAACTCCTCGTCGAGTCCTCGAGCTCGCGAAGAATGCGAAGGAGAAGCACCACGTGCCTGTCGCTCTCATGACTTACTTCAACATCTTCTATTCGCAGGGCTTCGAAAATTTTCTTCGACTTGCCAAATCGCACTCCGTCGATGGGATTATCGTTCCCGACCTCCCGCTGGACGAAGCTTCAAGGTACGCCCGGATCTCTCGGAGGATGGGAGTGGATAACATCCTTCTCGCCGCCCCGACCACTTCCGCCGGGCGAATGCGAATGCTTGCCTCGAACACCTCTGGCTTCCTCTATCTGGTCTCTGTCCTCGGGGTGACCGGAGCGAGGCAGTCGCTACGGAGAAGCACCCTCGCGCTGATCGCCTTCGCGCACAGGTACACTCAAGGGAGGGTGCCCCTCGCTGTTGGATTCGGGATTTCAGCCCCAGAACATGTGCGGGAAGTAATCGAGGCGGGAGCCGACGGGGTGATCGTCGGGAGCAGCATAGTTGACAGAGTCGCAGACTATCGCGAAAACAAATCAAAGGTGCTCCAGAACTTGGAAGAATACGTAAGGTCATTGAAGGCGGCTACTCGCGGTTAGCTTCGATGGCGCGGTACACCTTCTCTGTAGCCATCGCTGTCTCTCCTCTCGAATACAGACCGGCTGTCGCCTTGAATTTCTCCTCGAATCCCCCTCTATCGTGGCGCGACAAGAGCTCCTCCAGCGTCCCTAGCTCCTTCTGGAATGCGTGCAGAAAGTCCAGTGATGATGGATTCTCCACGTCCATGTAGGAGCAGAGAGAGGGGTCCTGAGCCAGAATGCTCTCCGCGACCGTCAGTTGGAGTAGAGATGACGGGGAGGCGAGCTCCTTGAAGCGGCCGATACCCTCGCGTTTCCCAACGACAGCTCCGTACGCCATACCGACCAGATGGGTGAGAGAAAGGACAAGAGCGACCTCTCTGTCGTGGCTCTGGGGTTCGACCGGAATCAATCTCGCATCTGGGAAGACTCTCTTCGCGAGTCTGAGTGATTCGAGTTTCTCGGTTGTGAGCACAGCTATCTTCATCCCCGCCGTCCTCCGGAGAGAAGGTCCAAAGAGGGGATGGACGGATAGGAGCCTCACCCCTCTCTCGCGGGTCAATTCCAGCAGTCTGGGGAGGATCTCACGCTTGACGGAGGAGATCTCCACGAGAATCGCGCCTCCCGAAAGTTGAGGGAGAACTTCCTCCGCCACCGGGAGTGACAGGTCGATCGGAGGCGCGAGAAGCACAAGCTTCGCTCCCTCGGCGGCGCTTCGATTCGAGCGCTCGAACTTGAGGCCGCGAATGGGCCTCCCCCTCTTGCTCGGGTCGAAGCCGACCACTCGGTGCCCCTTCGATATGAAGTACCTCGCGAGGAAGGAACCCATCCCGCCCGAAGAACCAAGCACCGCGACCCTCAAGCGATCTTTTCGCCTATCCGCCTGATACCCTCCACGATTACCTCCTTTGGCGACCCGAGAGAGATTCTGAAGCACCTCGGGTAGTTGCCGAATCCGGTTCCCGGAATGACACTCACTGCATTCTCGTTCAGCAGACTATCGGCGAACCCGGAGGAGTCGAAGCTCTCCTCTCTCAATTCAGGGAAGACGTACATGGCCCCATCGGGCCTGTAGTACTTCAGCCCATGAATTCGATCGAGCTCGCGGCAGGCGATCGCTATTCGTTCTCTCATTTGTTCCCTGTTGCGAGTAGCCTCCTCTTCACTCTCGAGTGCCTTAATCGCTCCGTACTGAATGAACTCCGGGACTGAGGTGTACATCAAGGATGCGAGCATCGCAATCTTCTCGGCCGTCTGTCTTCCATCGCAGACCGCATACCCCACCCTGAAGCCTGTCATCGACCAGGTCTTGGAGAAGGAAGAGGTCAAGATGAACCTCTCCGCCCCTCCCTCCAGAATGCTTGGGCAGGGGGCGAACGAGTAACTATCGTAGACTTCGTCGCTGATCACGGTCAGGTTGTGGTCGTTCGCTACCTCCAGAATTTCTCTGAAGAGAGACGGCTTGACGATTTTTCCTGTAGGGTTGGAGGGGTAGTTCAGCAC
>VBPK01000223.1 GCA_005877225.1 Nitrososphaerota archaeon | reverse complement strand
CGCGACTTTAAGGTTGGGCCACAGGCTAACGCGAAAGCCACAGTGCTCCATCGAGAGCGAATGGGAGAGTGCCCATCCAGCAATGCTAATAGGACTCGGTCACAGCGACATGGGAGCCCCAACGCGGTTCATCCAACGGCTGAAACATGTGGGCTTTCTCGCCACATGCGGTAAGCGTCGTAAGAGTAAGAGCGGAAGCATGCCTCCTCCTTGTACTGCACGCCTCGAAGGCGATAGGTTATGCGTACTCCCTCTGGGAAAGATCGTTCTTGAACTAATGCCGTGCTAGTTTGTTGAACATGTACATTCACTGGTGTAATTATTACAACCAGTACAAACTAGGACAATGCTTCCTTTAGTTCTCATCTCCACGGCTTTTTTTCTACATTTATTACAACGAAGCAACTTCAACTCCGAGACACGTTGTTTCTTACCGCCTTACCTGTAGTAAGGCATCGCGACTTTCTCCATCGGGTTGCTCTCCTTGGAGGACCTCACTTTCTTGTCTGCCTCCTGGAAGTGCTCGTAGGTTACAATCGGTTCATACAGGTGCTTCTTCGCGTCCTCGGGCCTCGGATACTTGGCGATGTAGGCTTGCAGAACTATGGAGACTGCCGTGTTCACCAGGGCGGCCAAGTCAGCTCCGTTGAATCCCACGGTCATCTCAACGAGACGTCCGATCTCTACCTCCTTTGAGATAGGCTTCCCCTTCATGTGTATCTGGAGGGTCTGTTTCCTCGCGTCCTTATCGGGTAGAGGTGTGCCAATTATCTTATCGAAACGCCCTGCCCTCAAAAGTGCTGTGTCGACCATGTCTATCCTATTGGTTGCAGCTAGTACGACGACCCCCTGAAGCGCCTGTATTCCGTCGAGCTCTGTCAGAAGCTGACTGACGACTCGCTCCGTTACCATGCTGCCCCCGCCCATCCCTCTCGTTGGCGCGATCGAATCAATCTCGTCGAAGAAGATTATGCATGGAGCGGCTTGTCTTGCTCGCCTGAAGACCTCTCGCACTCCCCTTTCCGATTCACCCACCCACTTGCTGAGCAACTCTGGGCCCTTAACGCTGATGAAGTTCGCTTCGCTTTCTGTCGCCACTGCCTTTGCCAGTAGCGTCTTTCCTGTCCCCGAAGGACCAAATAGTAGGATTCCCCTTGGCATGTTGTAGCCGATTGTCTTGTAGAGCTCAGGATATCTCAGTGGCCACTCTACCGCCTCTTGGAGCTCCCTCTTGACGTTCTCCAGCCCTCCGATCTCAGACCACTTCACATCTGGCGTTTCAAGAAACACTTCTCTCATTGCTGACGGCGTGATATCTTTCAGCGAGTTCTCGAAGTCCTCCCCTGTGACAATCAGGTTGTCGAGTGTCTCTGGGCTCAGTCTCTCTTCCTCCAGCTTCAGCTCCGGTAGCATCCTTCTGAGAGTCTTCATAGCAGCCTCTTTGCAAAGATACTCCAGGTCAGCCCCGACGAACCCGTGCGATACCGAGGCAAGCTTCTCAAGGTCAACATCCTGCTGTAGTGGCATGTGACGCGTGTGGATCTGCAATATCTCGTATCTTCCCCTCTTGTTCGGGACCCTGATCTCGATCTCTCTGTCGAACCTGCCCGGTCTTCGGAGAGCGGGGTCTATTGCGTTGGGGCGGTTGGTAGCGGCTATCACTATGACTTTGCCCCTTGCTTCGAGACCATCCATCAAGGAGAGGAGCTGGCTGACAACTCTCCTCTCGACTTCTCCAGTTACCTCCTCGCGCTTTGGAGCTATCGAATCAATTTCGTCGATGAAGATGATTGTAGGAGCTTTCTCCTTGGCCTCCTTGAATATCTCTCTGAGTCTTGCCTCTGATTCACCGTAGAACTTGCTCATGATCTCCGGACCGCCTATCGGAATGAAGTGAGCGCTGCTCTCAGTAGCTACGGCCTTTGCAAGAAGCGTCTTGCCGGTTCCCGGCGCACCGTAGAGGAGAACTCCCTTCGGTGCTTCAACACCCAACTTCTCGAAGATCTCCGGATGTCTCAGCGGGAGCTCAATCATCTCCCTTACCTTCTGGATCTCGTCCTTTATACCACCGATATCTTCGTAAGTTACCTGAGGTACTCCCCTCGGAGCTTTGCCCTTCTCCGAAACGACGAAGACCGTTCTCTTAGTTATCAGCGCTGCGTCTGCGAGCGGACTTACTCCGATAACCTGGAAGGTGAGCCTCCCACCAAAGTAGGGTACGGTCACGTTGTCCCCCTTCGTTACCGGGACGCTCTCGAGGGCATCCGCCAAGTATCTCTCATCGATAGGCGGTACCGCTTCAAGTGGAGCGACCACAACCTTCTCTGCTGCTGGGGCCTTGACTTTCTTTGCGATGACCATGTCACCGATAGCGACGCCAGCGTTGTTCCTGATGAGACCGTCGATCCTTAGCGTTCCTTTGCCCTCGTCCGAGGGGTAGAGAGGGAAGCACTTCGCGACTGTGCGCCTCTTTCCTTTGATTTCAATTACGTCTCCCGTGGACGCGTCCAACCCGTCCATCGCGTCATAATCTAGCCTTGCCACACCCCTACCTACATCGCGAGTGTATGCCTCCAGAACTTTAAGCTGGACTTGCGCCTGGTTCACGCCTTTATCACCATGAGACAATTCTGACCTTCCTACCAACCTATTAATCCACCAGTTGTCTGTTGCTACCATGGGCTTGAATTAGAGCCAAAATAGCATCTTCATGAGTGTTAACTTGACGGGCTCTCTAACTTCTCGTTGACCCTCTTTTCTTCTTGAGGGGTGGATGAGCTGAAGGTACACAAAAACAGGGTTCATGGAGCCCGAAATGGTGACTGGAGAGCCTGGGTATCTGAGTAGACTTAGAGAATGATGGCCGAACATCATTGTCCAACTTTGGTACCTAGAGTTGCCATACGTGCTTTATGCGTGGCAGGCATCTTTGCGCTTTGGGGCAGTTCTTAGGCGGGCGGAACCGAATCTGCTCATCACTGTGCGCAGGACTGCGCCGTCCTACCTGTGTTTCAACCTGAACAAGAGCCCATCCGCTTTGCCGTGCGAGTAGAGTTTCACGTCCTCAGGTTTGACGTTCATGCGCGGATGAACGTCCTTCAAGTAGGAACAAACCACAGCCGTTGCTTCTTGCGCTCTTAGCCGGCTCCCAAAATACTCGCCGATTGTGAAGGGACCAGGAAAGTAATCCTCCAGCTTTCCGTTCGAACCAACAATGAAGATCATGTTAGCTATGAGCTTATCCTCCGCAGGAATTCTGTACAGCGAAGCGTAGACTATCCGCTTGCGCTTCAGCTTCTTCATGCTCTTACCTGTTATTCTGCCTCACCTGATAATCGCCCTTGATTCTGGAATAAGAGGGGGAGGGGGAGGCGGTCTTTTCATGGATTTGATGTAGATGTCTAGCTCTTCTAGCTTGTCTGCGGGCTGCAAATTGATCTTGTCTCTGAAGATACGGGCACATCTGTCTCTTGATATTGGAAGTTGCCAGCGTGCGAAGTAGTTTGTCTTGGTTCTTGAGATACGATTAGGTAAGACGTAGCTACTATCCCCACTTTGAACAGTACGAGAGCTATCGACGTAAGCGACATGGGGGTGGACACCCGTATGCTTGATGTTGGCAGTGTCTCTTAGGTTTTCTCGTTGGCAAGTTTCCAGCCCAAGTTTCAGCAGGAAGCCTTCGTTTCTCCGAAGTCGTCGTTCTTCGCTGACCTGCTATCCTCTCGGATTGAATCTCGCTGGTTTGCCGCTTCACGCAGCATTCGCTGATAGCTCAAAATGCAGTATCTTCC
>VBPK01000222.1 GCA_005877225.1 Nitrososphaerota archaeon | reverse complement strand
TGCTCTATGCAGGTATGAGGACCAGCTCGAGTCGATCAAGGAGAGGTACGGCGAAACTTTCATCATCCCCGATGAAGTCATCGACGGGACCGCCCTGCTCAAGGTGACCGACGTCTTCGTCGGAATGGGTGGCACGATGAATGCGGAAGCAGCGCTGCGGGGTGTCCCAACTATCTCGGCGTTTCAGGGAGACCTTTACACGGAGAGGTACCTGATCTCGAAGGGCTTGTTGGCGAGAGCCAGGGACTCAAAGACGATCTCGAGGCTTGTCAAGAGGTTTCTCTCGAAGAGCTATCGACCAAGGTTTTCGAGAAAGGCAAAGAAGCTGCTCGATTGGATGGAGGACCCGGCGCAGCGGGTAGCCGACTTTCTGATGAATCTCCCCGAGGAAGACTAAATTAGCGTCAAAATTGAAAGAGTCCCGGTAGCCCGGTGGTGTAGCGGCCAAGCATAGAGGCCTTTGGAGCGATTGCGTCGCGAGGCTAGCCTTTGACCCTGGTTCGAATCCAGGCCGGGCTACTTCGACCTTACTTACCATCCCCCGTAAATTAATAAATTACGTTGGTCGGCGACTTTCGTCAGCTATCTTACGAAGAGCGGCACGACCTCTTGACTCCTCGAGCAGTCTACAAGGACCTTGTCGGTGATCCTCGCACTGGGAGCGACGGGAATCGCGATCGCCCAGACCGAAAGGAACCAAGTTTCATCCCTCCCGAGCTTCTTCAGCTCCGCCCTCACCTTCCTCATCCCTTCAGCGACGACTCCGATGGGCTCCTCGCTCATCAGTCCCGCCACGGGGAGCTTTAGATTGGCCTTGACCTCGCCTTCGTCCACCACTACGACTCCGCCTTGCCCCTCGATCAGTGTCTTCACCGCAATCTGCATGTCCCTAGCGTTCCTCCCCATCACCGTGACGTTGTGCGAATCATGAGAAATCGTCGAGCCTATGGCTCCGCGCTCGAGGCAGCCGGCTGCACGATCCAGTCCCGGACTTCCACCTCTTCAATCGCGAAGTTTGTCAGCAGGGAAGACATGTCTATGGCCCTGACCTTCACTCTCCCGTCTCTCAGCGGAGCGCGTATGTGGAAGTCCGCCTCCGTCGGGACGGCCAGTTTCACCGTCTTCTTCGAGCTCTCAGGGAAGGCATGTTTCTGGGATGGCCTCAACATCTTGCCCCCCTTCGCGACCAGCTCCCCGTTGGTGAACACGGTATCAATATCCAGCTTCCTCAGGTCGTTTGTCAGGATTATGTCGGCGAACTTCCCGGGCGCGACTGCCCCAATGTCGTGCTGGCGCAGGTGCGTCGCGGCGTTTATCGTAGCACCTTGTATCGCCGCGACTGGGTCGTAGCCCGAAGCGATCACGGTCCTCACAACGTCGTCGAGATGCCCGCGCTGAAGGAGGACGTCCGGCATTATGTCATCCGTGCAGAAGATTATGCTCCTCTTGTCAGGCACGTTCTGCAAAGCTCCCGCAAAGGCCGAAGCGTACCCCGCGGGGTCGGGGGCGAGCCGCGACATCAGCTCAAGATTTCTTATCTTCACGTAGTCCATGCCTGCCCTCAGCTTCGCAATGGCTGATTCGGGGACGAAGTTCTCGTGACACGCTTCTATCCCTGTCGAGATGTACGCATTGAGCGGCTTCCCGGTGAGGAAGACGCAGTGCCCGTCGAGCGTGACGCCGTACTTCCTCCCCACCTCGATTATGTCCATCATCCTGTCTCTGTTCCTTACCACGCCGTCGTAGTCCATGATTTCCGCGAGGGCGACGACACCCTCCATCCTCACCATCTTCTCGATGTCTTCCGCGAACAGGTCGGCACCCGCCGTTTCTAGCCCTTCCACGGAGGGCACGCAGGTGGGTACCATCATCAGCACCTTGAGCGGCAGGTTCTTGCTCGCCTCCAGCATCAGCCTGAAGCCCTCGACTCCCATCACATTGACGATCTCGTGGGGGTCGGGCGCTACTGTCGTGGTTCCGCGGGGCAGCACGGCGTCGGCGAACCCCGGCGGAGTCACCTGGCTGCTCTCGATGTGAAGGTGAGTGTCTATCATGCCCGGAATGGCGTACTTTCCTTTGCAATCATGGACTGAAGTCGCCGGAAGCTCCTCCTCTCCTATGTACGCGACTCTTTCCCCGTAGACCCCCACATTCGTGTTTTCCATTATCTCCGCCGTGCGCACGTTTAGAAGCTTCACATTCTTCAGGAGGAGGCTGCACGGGAGCTCCCCTTGTGCCGCCCTCGCTAGCTCTCTGAAACCCATCCTTCTCACCCTCACGCTCTTCCCCACGGCGTGAACGTGTTCGAGAACGCCCCGAAGGTACCAAACCCGGCGAGTATCACAACGGCGAAGAGCAGGATCCATGCCGAGAGGAAGAGTACATCGGTCCTGGAAGGTCTCAGCTGCTCAGCAAATGTCATCTGCTTGTATGCTCCGAAGCCCCTGCTTTCCAGGGTTATCGCCATCTGCTCTCCGACGCTCTTGAACATTCTCACTATGAGCGGTATGATGATTAGCCTGTATCTCCTAAACTTCTCCCTTACGCCCTTGGCGTACATGTCCATCCCCCTAATGGCGTGTGCATCGATGATGTTGTTCATCTCCTCTTCTATCAGCGGAGCGATTCTCAGAGCCACCATCAGCATGTATGCGATGCTGACTGGCACCCTGAGAACCTGAATCAAGCTGTAGACGAATCTTCTCTGATCAGTAGTGAGCACGAACAATATCGCCGTCAGGACGAGTATCGGAAAGCGAAGCGCCACCGCCGCCCCGAAGAGTACTCCCTCGAGGGAGACGTTGAGTATCCAGAAGCTGAAGAGAATCGTCCTCCCCGCAGGGTAGAGAAAGCTGTAGAGCACGAAGAAGAACGCGGCTGGGCCAAAAGCAAGCAGAAGCTTGTTGCCGAACGACCTGAATCGCAAGTTCGCAAGAACTCTAATCAGGAGTAGGTGTACGGCGAGGAGGAGTGCGAGGAGGTACACGTTCGTCACGGAGAACGCGAGTAGAGAGATGAGCATCGTCCACAAGAACTTCATCGAGGGGTCCATCCTGTGGAAGAAAGAGTTCCCATCGAGGTATTGCAGGAGGCTCAAATTACGGCCTCTATGGCGTCATAGAACTCGCCCACCCGGATGATTCCCGAGAGGGAAGGGTCGAGCCGGCACGCTAGCCTGTGTATCATGGGGTCCGCAAGCGAAGCTCTCGCGAGTGTCTCCGAGGAGTTGAACAGCAACTGTGGAGTTCCTCGGAAGATGACTCTCCCACCGTCTAGGACTATCACGCTCGTCGCGACGTCAGCGACAAAGTGCATGTCGTGAGTTATGAACAATGAAGTGGTCCCCTTCTCCCTGAGCTTCTGCACGAGGTCGATGATGTAATCGGTCCCGCGCTTGTCCTGCCCGGTCATCGGTTCGTCGAAGATGATCATCACGGGTTCCAGAATCAATACGGTGGCTATGCTCAGTCTGCGCTTCTGTCCCATGCTGAGGCTGAGAGGGTGCTCGTTCGAGAATTCGAGGAGCCCGAAGGTGTCGAGCATCGTGTTGGTCCTCTTCACAATTTCATCCTCCGGGGTGTGGTTCTGCACCTGTAGGCTGAATGCAACCTCGTCGAAGACCTTCTCCGTAACGAATTGGTGCTCGGGGTTCTGGAAGGAGTATCCGATGTACCTGCAGAGTGATTTAGGAGAGTTCTTAGCTATGTCGAAGCTCTGGTTGCCGAAGTTCGCTCTCGCCCTTCCCGCGGTGGGCTTCAACAGCCCCACGAGGATCTTGGCCAGGGTTGTCTTCCCGCTCCCGTTTGATCCGAGAAGCGCCACGATCTCCCCTTTGCCTATCCTAGCAGAGA
>VBPK01000221.1 GCA_005877225.1 Nitrososphaerota archaeon | reverse complement strand
CCATTCACGGAAGCGTAGCCTCCCTTACCTTCCTTGTTCCTCGAGTTCATGTGTTTGATTGTGCTTCTTGTCATGATGGTTAGCACGATTACCAGAGTATTCGATAAATCATTTTCGTTTCAGCTCTTGCGATTCAGGACGTCAGAGACATAATCTTGGAAGGGCTTGTCAAACATCCCCACTGAGGACCGATGGACCTCCCCAAACATGGGATGCTTCGCAAGGATCTCCAAAAAAGCAGACCATTGACTCCACGTTTCCTTGTCTATCCAGTTTTTCCTGAAAAGCAGGTGGATTCTTTCCATCAACCCGTAAAGTAACAGGAAGTAGTTGCGAATGACCATGTCTTCGGGCGATGCAGACGCCGTTCCTGAGCGAGGAGCTGTTGTCCTGGCAAGTTCAACGGTGATCTTGCTCAATTCGGGTTTGTCAACGAGCATTCTTATCGTATCGGTATAATCATCCAATGCCTTCTGGTACGCTGCTTCTCTAATGGCTTTGTCCTGGCTACGGAATGACAGAATGAAAACCACGAGGGTAAGGGTCAAAACGGCCGTCGATATGATGCTGCTCAGTACGACAGGGTCGGCTATGTCCAATCGGGGCGTTCCTTTGGAGCGCCCAAGTGGCTCCACATATAGAATTTTCCTGACTTCGCGTCGCCCCTTCATAGTGAGAGACTAGACCCACCATCCTGAAACAATGTCGAAGTTCGAGAAAGCGTGGTGCCAAGGTCAGGCGTCAGGGAGTGGAGGTCACACCCTCAGTCTTTCTTCCTCTCCGGCATGGTGGCTCTCTCCCATGAGAGAGTCAGCCCACTGGCAAGGAGAGCCAGAACCCCGAGACTTGCGAATGCGAACGGCAACCCGAACGTGTCCGAGAGATAGCCGCTGGCCAAGCCAAGAACCGAACCGCCGACGGTCTGAGCCGCGAAGATGGTGCCGAACGAGCGACCCCTCGTGGTCGCATCGAGTCCGAGATAGCGGGAGAGTTCCGTGTAGGTCAAGGGATAAGTCGCCGAGATGGCGAAACCGTTTACGAGGAGTGCCGTGATGACAAGAAGGAGGCTGGCGGAGAGGAAGGTAAACGCAAATATGCTGGCCGCTGTCGCGAAGTAGACAACAGACAGCAAGAGGATGGGCCGCAGAGCGCGTGACCATCTGCCCGTCGAGATGGCGCCGAAGAACGCGCTCGCAATCCATGCAGAGACCACCACATTCGCGCGAAACACGTCGAGGTGGTTCTGCTCCTTCAGGAGGATGTTCATGAAGTTCAGGATTACACTGTAGGATCCACCAGAAATGAACGTCGTCGCAACGAAGAAGAATGGAATTCCGAACCGTCCCTGGTGAGCCCTGGCAGGGTGGTCGGTGCCTTTGTTCCTTCCCGTATGGCGGCCATTCCAGTGAGACGTTCCGAAGATAAAGAAGGTGACCGCGACGTCCACAACTCCGACGAGGGCAAAGGCGAGGAAGGTCGCCTTCCATCCCAAGAGAAGGTAGAGAGGCGCCGAAGATACGAAGACTAGCAGGATCCCGAGGTTCCCGAACGCGCTCTGGAACCCCATCGCATGTCCCAGCCGTGCCCCACTGTACTCCTTCGAGACGGCCGAAACACCGACAGGATGGAAGAAGCTCGACCCGACGCGGAGGAGAAGGGCTGAACCAAGCAGGGTCAGGAAATCCGTCGCGACCACAAAAGAAGCGATCGCGGCTGAAATGATCGCGATCCCGAGTGCGAGTACCTTCTTCGGATCCCTCCCCTCGCTGTAGCGTCCGACAACCGGTTGGAAGATAACGCTCACAAGATAACCCAATCCTACCAGTATCCCCACCTGGAGGACGGAGAGACCGAAGAGCGATATCACGACCGGAAATAGACTTGAAAGGAGGTAGACCGAACCGTCGTTCACGGCGTGGTTCATCGAAACGACGTACAGAATCCTGTTAGAAGCCCGCTCGACGGGGGATGGCGATTGAGTCTCCATCTCTTTTGGACTGCTCGCGCACGGTTGCCGAGTAGACTACCTCTAAAGCTGTCGACTAGTGAAGTCGTGTACCGCCTTCTGCTGCGGTGCAGGGAGATAGCCGGCTCCCGCCCCTGCGAGCCGTGTCCAGAAGCACCTCCTGAGGCGGAGGAAGGAAGACTTCTTCGGGGCCACTCGGATGCCACATGGCTAATTAGTGGCAAGGATAATTTGACCGACTACATCGGTGGACGGGGTTCGGCAGCGGTTCGCTTGAAGCTGTGAGCACTTTCATTTCGTACCATGCACTGAACACGCGTGCGAGACCCTCCGCCAGCTCGATTCGGCAATCGAGGCATACGGGCTTCTTTAACCAACCTCCTACCTCCCTTCCGCATTTGGCACAAAAGCCGCGGACCAAGCACCGTAGAATTTGGATTAGAGATTTAACTCCCTAGGTCGGCCTGGTTCGCTGAATGGCTCTTGACAAGGGTCCTGGTAACACCGTGGCTCAACTGGGAGCTCGTCCAGTAGAGCCTGGACCTGCGGGGATGCCCCCCTACACTGGCAGACTTCTCGCTTGGAGCTTCGCAATCGGCGTAATCCCGCCCATCGTCCTCATAGCCGCCCTCTCGACGAAGAGCCTCTTCCTGCTGGACTACGTACACGTGATTACTGGAGGGACGTGGACAGGCTTCGACGTCTTCATGGGCGTGGTGATGTCGAGGATCATGAGGTCGCTGGAGATACAGCAGAGAGTCGAGGTGGCCAAGAGGCTCACCCCCACGACCTTCTTCATTCTCCCCTCCCTCGCTGCGGTGGCGATAACTTCTGGCATCTACTTGGCGCAGTCGTTGGGAAAGTTCGACCTGAGTTCGCCCTGGATAATCGCTGCCGGGATAGTCGTGCTGATTCTCGCCGCCCAGGGTTTCGGCGTCTTCATGCCGAACGGAGTAAGGATCTTCATTGAGCTGGCAAAGCTGAAGCCGGACACGAGCAAGATAGCGAGACTGAACATGCGGAACATCCGCCTAGCGGGAAGCCAGGCGGTCTTCCAGGTAATCATCATTCTTATCATGGCTCATCTGGCGATATATTGATCGGTGGCCTGGATTGAACGTGAGCGCGCTACTTGCCGTCGTGGTGTTCGCGGGGGCACTCTTGGCGATATTCGGAGCCCTCTACTGGGAGGCATTACGAAGCCACAACCGCGGAGAGATGGGCATGGATGGAATAAGGATACTCCGCTGGGCTCTTCTGGGGTACATAGCCCTCTATGCCCTTCTGGCCGTAACTGCCTTCCTCACGTAGATGCGGGCTGCGGAGCTAGGATGGAAATCACGAGGGTAAAAGGGGAGGGCTGTCTGTGCGAATGGTCGAATTGGGAGATATCAACGGGCTTTCGGAGCCCGACTTCTGCGGTTGCGCCTGACTGACCGAGTATGTCAGTGTGGGAAGAGGCTCCTTCTGCGAGTTTCGGCCGGAGTTCGGTTCTTACTAGTTCTAGTTGGCTTCTCTTCTGCTTTTCTGAATTGCTGACAACCGCAAAGGTATGAATAGAGGCAAGTTCCTGATCCGAGATATCTAGGGAAGTGCTGTTGCCTAGTGTGGCCGCACTTGCATAACTGCAGGAGTTTGTAGCGGAATTTGTATACCATCAAGATTCACCTTTTCTTGGAACCCCTCTACGAGTTACGAGCGGAGTCAATAGACTTTTCATTGCAAACACGCTGAGCGTAGAAAGAAGTTTCGTCCG
>VBPK01000008.1 GCA_005877225.1 Nitrososphaerota archaeon | reverse complement strand
TCGTCCAAATACTGCCAATAGACTTTGCTTCTTTACCAAATTTTCTTAATTGTGGGCGCCACTTTCTCCATGAATTGGTATGGTCACCGCGACGCTCACGACACTCCTTGACGGCCTCGTGGTAGCCTCCTCTGTGGCCCTTCTCCCCCTGTTAGCCCGCCAGAAGCTGACCTACTTCCGCCCCGTCCGGGGATACCTCGTTCTCGGCTACCTTCTCATTGTCGTCTGGGCGTGCCTCGACTTCGCCAACCTCCTCACGGGAACCGAAGCGAGTGGCCTCCTCTATACGCTGGCGGGGGTACCGGCCATCCTCCTCTCAACCCTGCCCCTTACCTTGGCATCGATAATCGTCTCCAGACCGAAGGGGCATCAACCCGGCAACCACCTGGCAGGCGCCCTCAGGTCTCACCTCGGCCCGAACTTCCCACTTTTCGCGTTCACGTTTCTTGTGCTTGTCGTTGTGCTCTCTCTGGGGCTCGTGATGCCCTTTACTCTTCAACTTCTCCCCTTGGAGTTCGGAGGCGCGCTCTTTCGCCCGAGCTTTCAGGGCTGGTACGTCGGGGCAATCACGCTGACAGCTACCGCCTTCGTCCTCTACCCGTGCCGCCTGATGATAGTCCGGAGTAGAACCATAGGCGCAAAGACTGAGGCGAGGGCGATGCTCCTCCTTCCCCTCTCCTGGATGATTGCCTCCGTTCTTCTGGTGGGATTGAGGCTCTACTTCCCGCCGGGCACGCTCGCGAGCCGCATGGCGAGCGCGATAGGAATCGTCGTCTTCGGTATGACCGCCTACGTTTTCAGAAGGACGGATGTCCTCGCCGGCTTCGTGACGCAACACGCGGCGAGTCTCCCCGCGTCCACGCCTTCACACTCCTTCTCAAAACGGCTCCGCCTCGGCAGCCTCGAAGAGCTGGGGAGCGCCATCCTCCTCGAGCACGACCCAATGCAACCCTACGAGCGAGCCGTGAAGGACTACATCGACGAGACGAACAGCGAGCTTGCGGTCGTAGTAGTGCCTAGCACGAGTCCGTTGCGCGCCGCCCTCAAAGACAGACCGAACGTCATGCTCTTCGTGCTGAACGGAGGGACGTCCTACCCGAAGCCGGGAGAGAACGAAAACGAGTTTCTGATTCCTCACGAAGACAGAGGGCTCCTCCTTGAAAGTCTCGAGAGGACGATTCGTAGCAAGGAAGGCCGCGTCTCGCTAGTCTTTGGTGCGCTGTCAGACATGATCGTCGCCTCGGGGACCAAGACGATTTACCTCTTCCTGAAAGACTGTATTGACCTGATCCTGCGGACCAACTCGAGAGCCCTCTTCCTTCTGATTGCTGGAGCCCATAATGAAGAGACAGTGGCGATCATAAGGTCTCTCTTCTCGGCGCAACTCCGCAACAGTGCTAATAAGATGAAAGTGGCTAAGCTCGGCCAGATGTCATAAAATTCACGAGCCGGTCAGT
The DNA here is from genome assembly GCA_005877225.1 of Nitrososphaerota archaeon. Classification (GTDB taxonomy): domain Archaea; phylum Thermoproteota; class Nitrososphaeria; order Nitrososphaerales; family Gagatemarchaeaceae; genus TA-13. The sequence continues at coordinate 14,294 of VBPK01000008.1, read as the reverse complement.
TCTTCGCCGTAGTCCTCAGCTTCTCCGCTGCCCTCAGAAGCTTGACCGAGGCGGTCAGGACATCCTCGTCGTACGCGAGGCAGATTAGGCTCATGAAGACGGACGCGATTCCTATCAAGTCCTCTCTCGAGAAGATGAGCTCCCTCTCCGTGACGACGGTCCTCGAGAGTAGAAGCGAAATCCACTGTGGAAACTTCCTCGTATCCTCCGGGGGTTTCTCGCCGCTACGCTCCAGCCCATCGCGCAACAGCTCCTCCAGGGGCACCTTGAGTTCGACCCTCTCCTCCCCCTTCTTATCGACGAAGAGTGCCAGAATGCCCATCTGGACTAGGGTATCGATGTAGTCTGAACACTTTGTCTTCGAGAGCATTACTTCTTCGCGGCTCCCTTCTTTGAGTTCAAGCGCAGAGAATGCTTGGGTGTTTTCACTAATAATGCGTTGTGACTTCGAAATCTTGATTTGTAGTCGGTAATATGCCCTCGTCTCCATCAACCCCGCACTCTAGTATTCCGCGCAAACCGCGGAGATGAAGGGCGGTCTGTCCACGCGCACACGCTACGATAGGAATGATTTCTCAGCACAGGGTCAAGGGGCCGGGGTGAGTGCTGCGGGCGTCTCCCCGCAGAGGGGCTGAAGCCTGAAACAGCAGGTCAGAGGGCGATAATCGCTCAAAATTACGATTCTTGCTGAAACCAGGTACACTTTCCGCTAGATTTGATGGTAATAGAGGTGAATTTCAACTATAGATTCCGCCTCCATCTTTATTTACACCCAATCGGCAGATTTCACCGATGCAACGCCTGACGCTGAACGAGATTCTCACAGTAGAAGGGCAGCCATGCTCCTTCTGTTTCGCCATCGTGTCCCTCAGAGCGTTCAGGAAGCGACTGACGGCGCACGAGACGGAAGAGTACACCAAGCACCTTCATCTTGAGCACGGCATGAAACCCTACCACATCGATAGATAGGGAGTATATCCGCTCCCTCCCTCAGAATGAACGAAGGGTGACGCGATATTCGGGGATGGTCAGTCTCTGCTGTAAAGGATGGGTGCTGCGATGACTTTCAAGTCTCACCCACCTGCCCACTCTTTATCGATTGCCGCGGGGCCGACATATTACCGATTGACAAAATTTTACGAGCAAATCAATTCTTTTCGCTTCAGCGTGTCTTAGCAACCCCGCGCTAGCCTTTCTTCGATGGCTGTAGTAACCCAGCAGGCCGAACAGATCCCGAAGCTCGAAGAGAGAATCAGAGAACTCGCGACAACCCGTGACGCGGTGCGCGCTGACATCGACGCCTTGAGGGAGCAGGTGACGATACTGACGTTGGAGAATGAGGTCACAGCACTTGAGGAAGAGGTCAACAGGCTACTAAGCGAGAAGAAGACACTCGAAGAGAAGGTTGCTTCCTTCGACCCTCCGGAAGAAGTCGAAGACATCGAAAAAGCGAACTAGGTCTTAGTCCGGTATCTGTTAGAGGACGGAACCAACGGGGTGGCGAGGCTCAGAACGGAGGCGAGCCTCTCCAGCCTTTCTTTTTCGCTTCTAAGGTAAGAAACATTCTCGGTAAGGGCCTCGTACCTCCTCTCCAGGATCTTCACCTCCCCCTCGCTCCTCACTTTCTCTATCGACGACTGAAGCTCCTCCTCCTTCGCGACTATCTCCTTCATCTTGGAGTTCATCGCCTCATTCTCGGACTTCAGTCTCTCCATCGCCTTTCTGACTTTTTCTAGCTCGGCGGCGGGCGCGAGAAGACACTTCTTCCGGCTCTCTATCGTGGGGAACTCCGCCCCGCATTTCTCGCACTGCCCGATTGAAACCTTGATTGGCGGCGGGTGAGCGCTTCCGCTCGAGGGTTCCGCCACCGCTTCAAAGCCCCGCGCCGGAGCTATCTTCCTGCTTCCACACTTGGGACACGCTGCCAACTTCAGGAGTTGCTCCTCTCTAGCCGACTAAAGCCTGACAGACCAAGAATTGTAGTCTGTTTGCTTAAACTCTCGGTGAGACGACTCCCTGCGCCGCGGGCCGATGAGAGAGTACCCTCGCCTGACCTCGTTCTTTCACCCGCACCTCATTTCCGCCTATCCGAGACGAAGGGCAGTTCTTCCGGATAGACCCCTCACGGCTCTTGGGGACCTTCGCCGTCGCAAGGCAAACCTCGAGAATGTCAAGGGTCGCATCCACTTTGAGGAGTTGCCCGAGCCGAAGAAGGGCTGAGCGAAACAGAGTCAACACAGAGGTCAAAAATGGTTATCCTCTGAGCGAGATTCTTAGGAATCGCGGCTCCCTTCGATCTGCTGCCCGGTCTTCTCGATTGGTGTGTCGTCGAGTAGGAGCTTCCCTGCTTTTGGCCCCTGTTTGCTGACCTCGGTCTTGACAACCTGGATGGCAGCGAGTTGGAATATCTTTCTCTGACGTCCTAACCTCCACATCGTACCAGGGCCCAGAGGGCTGTCACCATCGCCATCTCCCGAAGCGCCGGAGAGCCGCGACAACTCCCAACACAACTACGGCGAGCAAAAGGCTGTACTCAAGATCACCACCAGAAATTGGCTGAGAGGCGCTGAGGACGTACTGAGAGGCGTAGTCCCGGTAGTAAGGTATCTGGTGGTAGTCGAAGTAACCCATCGTCATGACCGACGCAGCCGTGTAGACGAAGCCATCCATCTTCCCGCCGTCAAACTCAGCGTGAGCACACCCCCACGAGTTGCAGATGTCACGCGGAGGGACGTCACTATTTAGCGGGAAGGGCTTGACGGAAGCAGTCCCGTTGGGCTTGGCGGGGAGAGCGACTCCGGGCGGCAGCCCGTTCGCACTCGGGTAGGTTCCGACGTAGCTGGCGAAGGAGTGGTTCTCCTGGACGATGACGACGACGTGCTGGATGGGAATTCCGTTGCTCGAAGCCCTCTGAGGGACCGGAACGCTCGAAATTAGAATCAGCGCTACCACTGCGACAGGAAGAGAGATGCCGAAGCGGGACAAGTCAAAAGCCCGAGAACCTTAGATTCTATATTAACGTGACTTCCACGCTGGTGAGGCAACGAATAAGCATGTGAGAGTTTAGAGTCGGCCCTGGCGTTGGCCCTTAAGTTCTCGGTCAGCCCGGGTGACGCGATACGACTTCACTTCTTATACTTCTCTGGCTTCTGGTCGAAAGACCCGGCTTGATCGTCATCTTCGATGTCGAGGGGGTCCTGGTGGACGGGGAGTTCCTCCCGGAACTGGCGAAGTTGGTGGGGAAGCATATGGAAGTGACCGAGATAACGCTTCGAGGGATCAGGGGGGAGATTGAATGGCAGGAGGGACTGAGACAGAGGATGGAGTTGCTCAAGGGGGTAGATTACGGACAGTGTGTGGCTGTTGCGAATAGACTCCCCCTGATGAAGGGAGCGCGCGAGATGGCTACGGAGCTGAAGAAGATGGGCTGCATCATGGTGGGCGTCTCGGGCGGCTTCTCTCTTCTGACGAACCGTGTGAAGGAGGAGCTAGGCCTCGACCACGTTTTCTCCAACCAGCTGGTCTTCCATGACAGGAAGCTAATAGGTTACGGGCTGCTCGTGAACGCCAACAAGACGCAGATCATTACAACCGCCTTCGGGGGGATGCTTGATTCGAGCAAGAAGGTGGCGGTGGTTGACGGGGCTAACGACCTCGAGCTATTCAACATCGCAGATCTCAAGGTCGCCTTCAACGCCCAGCCGCTCGTCCGAAAGAGGGCGGACCTCTCGATCGAGGAGAAGGACCTGCGCCTCATCATAGGTCAGGTTCAGAAGATGTTGCGAGATTAATGGCCAGTGGCGAAGCATGACGGCAGGCTCGTAGGATAAGGGCTCTTGGTGATCGCGAACAAGACTCGAATCATGAAGACAGCCTTCCGAGAACATGCTCGACGCGAGGATGTACAGGCTGCTGCGGACGGTGCGAATGGTTCGGAGATCAACATCGCCGACTTGAAGTTTATCTTCAATGCTCAGAGTGTCGCACCTGAGCGAGGAGACGTCTCGACATCGAGGAAGGACCTGAGGGCTATTCCCGATCTGGTCCGAAAGCTGCGCTGAAAACAGAATATCGAAGCGAATCTTAAAAGAGGCTTCCAACGAGCGAGTCTAGCATGTCCGAACCGCGCGCAGAGAGACCCGTCATTCCCAAGCAGCCCGAGTGCAACATCGGGACCTCGGGGCATGTGGATAGCGGAAAAACTTCGATCGTTCAGGCTATCACCGGCGTCTGGGCCTCCGCACATAGCGAGGAGCTGAGAAGGGGAATCACGATCAAGGTCGGATACGCAGACGCGGCCTTCTACAAGTGTCAGTACACCCCTGTCCCCGGGGCCTACTCAACGAGCCCGACCTGTCCCGTGTGCGGAAAGCCGACCGACCTGTTGAGGGCTGTCAGCTTCGTCGACGCGCCTGGCCACGAGAGCCTGATGACGAACATGCTTGCGGGAGCCTTTCTGATGGACGGCGCCCTCCTCGTCATCGCCTCGAACGAGCCGGTCCCGAGGCCCCAGACGAGGGAGCACCTGCAGGCCCTCCAGATGCTCGGGATGAAGAAGATAGTCGTCGTCCAGAACAAGATAGACCTCGTGACGGACGAGGAGGCGAGGAAGAACTACGAGGCGATTCAGAATTTCGTCGCGAAGACCGTGGCGGGTGATGCCCCGATAATACCGATCTCGGCCCAGCAGAGGATCAATATCGATGCCCTAATCGAGGCGATCGAGGAGGTCATTCCGACCCCCAAGAGGGACCCAGCCGCCAGCGCCCTGATGTACGTCGTCCGGAGCTTCGACGTGAACAAGCCGGGGATCGACATCTCCCAACTTACGGGAGGGGTTCTGGGAGGCTCGCTCGTTAGGGGTGAAATGGAGGTCGGTGACGATGTCGAGATTCTACCCGGGATTGCCGACGACCGCGGAAAGTTCGCACCTGTCACCACGAGGGTAACAAGCCTCGGGACAGGGGCAGGAATCACGAGGAAGGTCAGGCCGGGAGGGCTCGTCGCTGTCGGAACCGAGCTCGACCCTGCAGGAACGAAGGGGGACCAGATGGTCGGAAGCGTCGTCGGGAAGCCCGGGGCATTGCCCCCCGTATGGGAACACATCACCCTCGAGCTGCAGCTCTTCGATAGCGCGGTTGGCTCCGCGGAGATGGTGAAGGTGGAGAGGGTGAGGGCGGGGGAATCGCTCAGGCTCAACCTAGGGACCGCGTCTACCCTGGCGAGCGTCACCTCTGCGAGGGACAGCGTCGCCGAGATGGACCTGAAAAAGCCCGTCTCAGTCGAGGAGGGGGCGAGGGCCTCGGTGAGCAGAAGGATCGCTGAGAGGTGGCGGCTGATCGGCTCCGGTGTCCTGAAGTAGTTGCGGAAGGTCGTCTTCGACAGCAGCTTCCTGATGGCGGTCGTGGAGAACCCCACCACTTGGTATGAGGACATGGTCGAGAAGGCGGGAAAATTCGTGCCCGTGATTCTCGACTGCGCGAAGGCCGAGCTTGATAGACTTGCTCAGGGCGAATCGAAGAGGGCGAGGTATGCCGCGCTTGCCCTCGACCTGACGAAGGAGTTCAATTTGGAGAAGTGCGGGGGGCTCGCGGTCGACGATGAGATAGCCTCGTACGGCAAGGGCGCAAGAGCCATCGTCGCGACTGTGGACGCCGCGCTCCTGACAAGACTCCGGAGGATGAGGGTCGAAGCGATTACCCTGAGGTCGGGAAGGGTTGCCGTCTCATAGCTGGCTCGAATGCTCCTGAGGAATCCTCGCTAAATTCTGTACGTCCACTCCCCAGCACCCACTCGGTGTCTGGCTGGAGTAGCGCCCACATAGCTTACCTCCCTGACTCGAATCAGCCTGAGAACGCGAGGGCTATGGCCCACCAGTGAGGGGCGCATAAGGGTTTAGCGTGTCGAGTCGAAGACGCCAGATCCCCTCTGATCACACTGCCCATCAGCAGGCTGATATCGGGTGAACCGAACCCCTAAAGCATCTGCTGTCGGGAGCGAATAGTGTTGTATGATGGACTTCTCAGTCGTGGTTCCCGTCTCCGAGAATGACGCCGCGCTGGTCCCCAGAACCCTCCCGAGGTGGCTGGCGCTCCCCGCGGACGAGGTAATCTTATGTGTGGACAAGCCCGCCAGTCAACACCTGATCGAGGCCATACGAAAGAATTCGAGGGGAGACGACAGGCTCAGAGTCGTTGAAGTTCCAAGGGAGAGCGGCTGGATGTTCCACCAGGCTTTCGTAAGGAGGACAGGGTTCAAATCAGCCAAGTTCGACAAGATTCTGACGGGGGACATCGACGTCATCGTAAACGAAAATGTGGTGGCGGCGATCCGGATGGTTGGCAAGGACAACATCGGAATCGTAAACCTCCAGAAGGAAATGAGAAGCGGTTTCTTCGACGTCGTCCAGAACTCAACTAGGCGGGTTATCCGGGCACTCAAGAAGGAGGCTTACTTCACCGGGTTATACGCCCTCTACAGACCATACTGGTTGGAGACGGAAGACGAGGAGTCGGCGAAGAAGATCCCTCACCCGCTCAGACACGGAGCCCTCCAAAGGGAGGACGACTTCTTCGTCGGACTCGCTTCGGGTCGGGAGGCAACCCCTCCGCCCTATCTTGGGGATGACACCATGCTCAAACGGGCGATGCTGAAGAAATACAGGGTGGTGTCGCTGCCACAGATAGGTGGTGTCGAGGTAAGGACAGAGACTGACAATAGGCCAGCCTTTCAGGCTAGGCAAGCAGTCAGATTGTTCAGGGACGGAAGGACTCTCGCATACATAACAGCGAAGTCGATACTTTACGTGAGGGGCACGCTGCTGTCGGCCTACTCTCAAGTCCTCATTACCAAGTTCGGCACTTGGTTCTTCCTAAGAGAGCTGCTGATGCTTCCTTTAAGCATCATCTTATTCTCGGAAACGCTGGCCCTGAGAGCGCTGGGAGTGCCCGTCAAGCGCAGAAGGTTGTGATGCCAATCGTCCGTCTCTCTGAGGATTTCTCAATCGTGCTCGCCGTAGCTGAGAGAGACGCATATCTCGTTCCGAAGTCCCTCCCTTCTTGGCTATCGCTGGGCGCGAACGACGTAGTTCTCTGCGTCGATTATCCAGTCAGCGCGCAGCTCCTGGAAGCCATAAGGTCAGCTTCAGGCGGCGACAGCAGGGTTCGAATCCTCGAAGTTCCGGAGAATAAGGAATGGCTCTTTCGGCAGGCGCTCGTGAGGAGGACGGGGTTCGGGGCGGCGAAGTATGACAAGGTGCTGACAGGCGATGTAGACCTCGTCGTTAACCAGAACTGTCTGAAGGCGGTCGAGATGGTGGGAGAGGGGAACGTCGGTCTTGTGTCTCTAGAGAAACGGAGAGGGGGCGGGACTCTTGGCGAGCTGATCCGTAACCTCAGCAAGAAGGCGATCAAGGTCACTAAAAGGCGTGCGCTCTTCACCGGCCTCTATGCGGTCTACAAACCTTACTGGCTGGACACCGAGAAGGAGGAGGAGGTTAGGATGATCCCGCACCCGCATTCCGCGGGTTCGTTAAGGGGTGCTGCACGATACCTAGGGGAGGACGTAATACTCAGAGACTACATGAGAAAGATGCATAAGATCGTCTACCTGCCCGACGTTGGCGGAAAAGACCTCAGGATAGCCCTAGAGGACAGGCCGGTCGTTCAGAGGAAACTGGGGGAGGGATACTTCCTTGACGGCGGGAGTCTTTCTTATGTCCTCCCCAGGTCAATCTTCTACGCTAGGGGGACGATGCTGGGGGTCTTTTGCGACCTAATCGTGAGAGAGCATGGGGTCTTCTTCCTATTAAGAGAGTTTGTCCTGACTATCGTGAGCGCACTCCGGCGAATCATCCTTCTTCTTCTGTTCCGAGGGGAGTGGTCAAGATCCGGAGATTCAACCAAGAGGCGGTTGGTCAATGAGTCCCAAGAAGAGGGATGGAGAATCCACTTAAAAGAATCTGATCCGAGGGTGCCAAGAGAGAATTGAAGTGGAATAGGAAGAAGGTGGTCGTGACCGGGGGGGCCGGTTTCATCGGCTCCAACATGGTGAACCGACTACTCAAGCTAGGGGCGGACGTCGTGGTCGTGGACAAACTCCAGCTGGCGAGCGGGTCGCTCGCGTGGAAGAGGAAGGTTCTGCGACTGGAGGAGATATTCAGGAGCAACGGGATAAACGAGATTCCCCTGGAGATCTGCGACCTCGAAGTCGACAAACAAAGATTCCAGATCATCGCACAGTCAGCGGACGTAGTTTTCCATCTGAGTGCTGTATTTGGAGGTAGGGAGTTCGTTAATACCCGCCAAGCGGATTGTTCGAAGATGCTCGCAATCGACCATAACGTGATCGATGCAGCCCAAGCGGCAGGAGTGGAGAGGTTCCACTACAGCTCCTCGGCCTGTGTTTACCCGGATTCGCTGCAGAAGAATCCGAAGTACTTGCTTAGTGAAGACGACATACTCAGCACGGGTGATGGCTGGGAGAGCAGCGACAACCTCTACGGGTTCGCGAAACTGATGGGTGAGTTGCAGTGCATAGTCTACAACAGAGAGAAGGGGATGCAGACCTCCGCGTGCAGATACCTGACCGTCTACGGGATGGGAGAGTTCGATACCTCTCACGCGATCTCGGCACTCATAGAGAAGGCCTTGGACAGGATGGACCCCTACGTCATCTGGGGGAGTGGGAATCAGGAGAGGGGGTTCACGTACGTTGACGACATCGTAAACGGCTCAGTCCTCGCTTGTGAGAAGATCCTCGACGGCACCCCCGTCAATCTCGGCTGGGATAAGAGGTATAAGATAAGGGAGGTCGGAGAGATGATTCTGGAGATAACGCATCACAATCCTAAGGTTGTCTTCGACAAGACGAAACCGGAAGGGCCCTTTAGCAGGGCTCTGGATATCTCGAGAGCAAAGAGGCTGCTTGAGTGGGAACCGAAAGTCGACCTTAGGGAGGGCCTCCAGAGGACGATTGAATGGCACAGAGGGGCGCGGGCTGTCTCCGAATCTTCCGCTACCAGGTTCCGAGCATAGGCGGGTAGGAACGCTTGTGGGCGGACTCGCGATGCTTGCGCAGAACCTCCTCTATCACCTTAAAGTCGACCCCGGTCTGCCGAGCCACCTCTCGCGGGGGGAGCCTCGCGTCGAGGAGTCCGTAGAGGACAAGGTCCAGGGCGCCGTAATCGATTGGTATTTCGTCAGTAGCCTTGTGCCCGGGCCAGAGCTGGGGGGAAGAAGGTTTCTCGACCACCCCCCTAGGCAGGCCGAGATGAGCTCCGAGCCGCCTCACCTGCGTCTTGTACAGGTGTGCGATGGGGAGGAAGTCAACCCCTCCGTCCCCCCACTTGGTGAAATAACCTATTTGATCTTCCGACCTGTCTCCCGTTCCCGCCACGACCATCCCGAGTCGGTTCGCGAAGTAGTAGTTTATGATCATCCTTATCCGCGCCTTCGCGTTCGCTTTGGCGATTTTGTCGTCACCCCGGAGCGGTAGGGCTCTCACTAGGGCAGAGAAGATTGGGTCTATCCTCACCTCGAAGGTCTTGACGCCCCAACCTTCGGCTAGAATTCTCGCGTCCTCCGTGTCCTTCTTCGGCGTGTGAGAGGCAGGCATCAGTATTCCTACAACCTTCTCCTTCCCAAGCGCGCGGACGCATAGCGCGCCCACGACGGAGCTGTCAATCCCCCCGCTCAGCCCCACGACAGTGCCGTTGGCCCGAGCACCAGACACAACCTTCTGGATAAACCGAATTATCTCCACCTCCACCTTCGCGTAGTCAAGCGAGAGCGCATCGGAAGTGATTTGCATCAGACGGGTTAGCTCTCCTTCAGCTTAAAAGAATTGAGGAGATTACGCAAAGAAATCGGAGCCGATGCCCGCGCCAAAATACTCCGATGCCCGCCTCACCTCCTCTCCGAGGAAGCGCCAGCAGTCGAGGACTTTCTTTCCCCTGAAGTTCCTGGGCGGGAGCTTCTTGAAGTCTCTCCAGGGCGTGGCGAGGATGACACAGTCGCTCCGTCTCACGCATTCTTCCGCGCTACTGGCGAAGCGGACCGAGTTGTTCAGGACGGCCCTTGCGTTGTCCATGGCTGCGGGGTCGAAAACGTTGACCTCGTATCCGAGGCGGCTCAGACGCTCCGCCAGAAGGAGTGACTGCGATTCCTCCACAACGTTGGTGTCAGGCTTGTAGGCCAGACCGAGCACGCCCACCTTCGTCTTGGGGTCGAGCCCCAGCCTTTCAACCAAGCCGAGAACCCGTTCCAGCTGGTGTAGGTTGACCTCGTGCGTCGCCTCAGCGATCAGAGCCTGCGCGCCCACTCGCGAAGCATAGCGGGCGAAGGCGACGTTGTCGCGAGGGAAACACGGTCCACCGTATCCGAGGGCGCCCCTAAGATAGCTCGGACCGATTCTCGTGTCTTTTCCGATGGCGGAAGTTATCTTGTCTACATCCCCCCCCGCCATCCTCTCGCTCATCTCGGCGAGGGTATTCGCGAAGCTTATCTTCATGGTGACGAATGAGTTAACGGCTATCTTCGCGAGTTCCGCGTTCACAAACTCCATCCGCTCGATGGGAGGATAGTTGCGGCAGATGCGCCTCTGCAGCTCCGCTAACAAGGTCCCTGCCTTCCCGTCCGACTCCCCGATCAGGATGAAGTCTGGCTCGAGCAATCCCCGAATAACGTCCCCGAGCGCGATGAACTCCGGGTTGTAGCAGAGCCCAAAGTCCTTCCCGCACACCCGGCCTGAAGCGCGCTCAAGCGCGGGCCTCACCACACCCTCCATCGAGCCCGGCATCACCGTGCTCGTCAATACCACGAGGTGGTACCGCCTGCTGCTTGCCAGTTCGAGGCCGATTTTCTCCATCACAGGCTCAACGTACTCGAGGGAGAATGCGCCCGACCCCTCGCTGGGGGTTGGGACAACGACGAAAGTCGCGTCTGTATCCGCGACCTCTCCATCGTACCTCGTGGTGGCAGCGAGCCTCTTCGCGTTACTCTTGATTAGCCCCTTGAGTCGGGGCTCATAGACGAGGGGGTTCCCCCTGTTGACCGCGTCAACCTTCGTTTGATCAACGTCTATTCCCCTTACATCGAAACCTCTGCTGGCGAGAACAGCAGCCAGACAGAGGCCGAGTTTGCCGAGGCCAACGACGGAGACCCGCCTGATTGATTTCTGAGTCAAGAGGTAATCGACTCCCGCACCCGACTCTGACGGGTGCAATAACTATTCCGAGGAATCCGGACACCAGCGGCGAGCGGGCGAGAAATGTCGAATACTGCGGAGTGATTCGAAGTTGATGGTATCCGGTCCACCGAGAGGACCACGGCATCCCCGATCGAGGGACCGTAACGAGCTAGCGACGACGGGCTTTCACGATAAGGTGCCAGCCGAGGTCGTACCTGTCAGGTAGGTTCAGCTTGAACTTGCGCTGGTCGGGGAGGTCAACCGCGTTGAAGTGGATGCTAACCTCTCTGACCTCAAAGTGGGGCGAGAGCAGCGCCCGTGCTTCCTGCTTCGTGTATGCTTTCGTGTAGGGGCAACCGAGGATTCTTTCGCTGTAACGAGAAAGAAGCTGCTCCTCGCTCAGCCCCTCGTTTCGGTGTGAAAAGACGATTGAGTAGGCGTAAAGGAGGCTCTCCTTGTTGTAGAGCATGCAAATCAGTTCGCCGCCGGGTTTCAGTACCCTCGCGATTGCGCCTATCACCGGGACGATCTCCGGGATGTGATGAAGGACCCCGAAGGAATATACGCAATCGAAACTGGCATCGCGGAACGGCAGGTCCGCCGCGGTTGCGCGCACTGTATCATGCGCTAAACGCGCCTCGTTGAGGAGGCTGTTCGTGCTCAGCGCCCCGTTCTCCGTGAAATCGAGACCCACCACTGAGGCGCCGTTACGAGCGAATTCTGCAGAGTCTATCCCCGATCCTGAGCCTATCTCTAGTACACGCCTTCCCTTGAAGAGGTCGAAGCGGACCACTCCGGCCATATAGTCTTGGAGCGAATATCGTAATGCCCTCTTTTCCTCGTAAGGGCGGTCCTCGTCCCTGAAGGTCCAGGGAACGGCTTTTTCCCAGTATTTCACAAACTCGTCCGACATAAAGCGTTGGGCTCACAGGCGGACAGAGGAGGGTGTGATAGTCTTCCGACGGGAAGTAGTGGAATGAGCCAAATTCAATGTCTCCGGGACTGCCCCGTTTGGGTTAATGATTAAGCCACATCGCGCGCAGTAAGAGGCCCCAGCCGCCAACATCTCGAACTCCTAGAGTGCGTCTATAAACCGATTGCGCGGGATGGGTCGAGCCGGGATGGAAACGGAGCTTTCATCCACCCGCGGTGAGCGAGGAGACGAGTTTGAAGAGGGTCCTGGCGTAGCTCCTGACCCTGTGGTCGACTGCGACGAGGACTCCGAAGTAGAGCACCGCGCCCAACACCACCGTTAGCGCCAGCCTCAGTCCGTAGGAGACGGTCTCGAGGCCAACCGGTAGGATTGCTGCTCCGAAATAGTGTACCGCGATTGCCATCACGATTCCGGAGACGACGTACAGAGGGAGCGAGCGCGAGAGGTATAGGCTGACCTTCCCGGTCAGCCTCCTCGCCTTCACGGCCACAAGGACGCATGATAGGGTGAGCTGTGTTACAGCCCAGTAGGTTGCGAACTGGTAAGCTGGTGCGCCGCCCGCGACATAGCTCCCGAGAAGGAAGACGACACCAATGTATACCACAGAATAGGTCAAGTTTGCGAGGGGCACGAACATCAGGTCGCTCCTGAGGATACTTCTGGTCCTCTCCCTCTCGTCGAGGTCGGCCCTCTCTCGACCGGTCAGCGTCTGGTCGAAGACCGTGGAAACAAGCAGTACGATGGATGAGAGGGAGAGAAACTCGAGAGCCGTGCTGCTCACGACGTATGCCGGGGAGAGCAGGTACAATATCTGGGGCGCCAAGGCGATGGCGCCCGCGGCCATCGGGATGGCGAAGAGAAGCGAGAATTCGAGCACCTCACCCATCAGTTTCTCCGAGCGCTCTCTGAGGAGGAGCGGGTAGAGCGCCACTGAAAGGAAGGTCGAATAAGAGACAATCGCGGCAACCTGGAAAGCCGCTTGGTAGTAGCCGGCCAGGCTAGTTCCTCGCTGCCCCACGGACGCGGCGAAGGTGTCTGCGATTCCAAGGACGTAGGTCAGCGTCATCAACCCCGGCACGTACGGGTCCCTGAGCCACTTCCGGCCCAGAGCAGCTTGAAGACGAAGAGCAACGGGTATGCAGCGATTAGCTTCGCCGGCTCTGAGGCTAAGAGTGAGTAGGCACCGATCGCCGGGTTGTACCCACCGACCAACGCCGAGGTGGCCTGATTCCAGTACGAAAGAGGGACGAGGACCACCGCGAGAATGAAGGGTCCGACGCTCGAACCAACCTCCGAGTAGCTTGCGAGCGCGAAGGCCAGGAATATCGCGACTCCGAGCATGCTCGCCAGGAGGTTAAGAACAAGGGTGGTCTTCCCGACGACCTTCCCCCTGGCCACATCCCTCGCCGCCCAGTATGTGAGGAAGCCCGCGGGATAGCTGGCGAAGACAATGAGGTCGACGATGAACTCCCAGAGCCCGAGTTGCGCAGGCGCCAGCCACCTGGCCACCATGACGAGGAAGACGAAACCCGTAGCGGCGCTTACGATTCTAGAGCCGAAGACGATCAGCCCTGTCATACGAGGCCTGACTGTCGAGCTCAACGCTTGCGCACCCGCCACCTCAATGAAATCACTGATAAGTGGAATGCGTGTGATTCGAGCCTATCTCAATACCTCCCTCATGAGGATGAGGCTGCAGGCGATGCGGATGAACCCCATGAACGAGGAGACGAGCCTGTCGTACCTCGTGTCTATCCTCCTGAACGATTTCATCCAGCTGAAGAAACGTTCCACGGTGTAGCGCGTCTTCTTCAGGGCATGCTCGTCGAAGATCGTCGGTCTCCCCTGACGCTTCTTCCTGCTCCTGCTTGGTATGTTCGCACGGATGTGCCTCCTCTGGAGGTACAGCCTGACGAGGAATGTGTCGTAGTTCTTGTCTGCGTGGACCCGCCAGGGCCTCTTCCTGGGCCTGCCCCTCCGGTGGGGTGCCTTGACCGATACGCCCTCCATCAGAGGGATGAGCTTCCTTGACTCGTGCTCGTTCCCCCTCCCTATCATCACGCTGACCGGAAGAGAGGCAGGAGTTACGGCGACATGGACCTTGGTGCCTTTCTTCCTGTGGTAGCCGTCGTACCCGATGAGTTCCCCCCTTTTCTGGCGGCGACGGTCGAGC
>VBPK01000220.1 GCA_005877225.1 Nitrososphaerota archaeon | reverse complement strand
CTCGACTACATCGATGACTCAGGCGCCCAGGTAGCCGACGTCATCGTAGGACTCAGGTTCCTCGGGATGAAGGACGAGCCGCCCCCAGGCATGAAGTTCGATACGTACTGCGGAGACAACGTCTACGTCAAGGTGAATCAAGAGTACGAAAAGAACCAGGCGTTGAAGGAGAAGCAGAGCCTCGTCCTCAGGGAGATAGAGAGCGGGGTGGGGGAGATCGCCGAGTATTCGGGAAAAATCGTGGATCGCATCCTCAGAGCGCAGCTTGAGACCTGCTGGCGTCTGGGCGCGACCTACGACCTCCTGAATTGGGAGTCTCACTTTCTGAAGTCGAAGTTGTGGGAGCTCCTCTTCGAGGAGATGAAGAAGAGGGGACTCGCCATCCTGAGGCAAGAGGGGGAGAACAAGGGTTGCTGGGTGATCATCGACCCCGAGACGAAGGAAGAGAAGGTGCTTGTGCGGTCCGACGGTACCGCAGTCTACGTCGCGAAAGACATCCCATACGCGGCCTGGAAGATTGGGCTCGTGAGGGACCCGTTTTCATACGACGTCTACGCCACCCAACCCAATGGCAGCCCGCTCTGGACGTCGGCGGTGAACGGGGCTGACAGGAAGAAACATCCGAGGTTCGGTTCCGCCGATAAGGCCATCTCCGTCATCGACTCGAGACAAAGTTACCTGCAGAAGATTGTCAGGAGAGTCCTCGAGGGGTTAAAGGAAGGCTCGAGCGATAGGTACCATCACAGAAGCTACGAGGTGGTTGCACTCTCGAAGAGGACTGCGGCATCTCTGGGTGTTGAGATGAAAGGAGAGTTCGTACCCATGCAGGGAAGGAAGGGGATTTACGTCAACGCGGACACAATCTTGGAGGCACTAAAGAAAAAGGCAATCGAGGAGACCAAGAAGAGAAATCCAGACGATCCCATTGATTGGGTGGAGAGGGTGGCAGAGGCGGTCGCGGTTGCCGCTCTTAGGTTCGAGCTCGTCAAGCAAGACCCGGACAAGGTCATCGTCTTTGACCTCGAGGACTCGCTCAGGCTGGAAGGGGAGACGGGGCCGTACCTTCTCTACAGCTACGCGAGGGCGAGGAGAATAATCGAGAAGTCTGGCGAGAGGCCGAGTGTGGATTCAAAGGGAGCGAGCATGCTCTCCCATCCGATGGAGAAAGAACTAGTCAAGAAGATTGCGATGTTTGATATCTCCCTCCTCACCGCGGGCGAGTACCTCTCGCCGAAGGAGGTGGCGAGGTACGCCTACAAGCTCTCGGTTCTCTTCAACGAATTCTACGAGGCGCTCCCGGTCATCAAGGCCGAGGATCAGCAGCTTCGCGGCGCCCGTCTCGCGCTCGTGGAGGCCTTCAGCAGGACTCTCAACCAGGCGCTGCTGCTCATAGGGATTTCTGCCCCCGACAGGATCTGAAACGTTGAAACTCGCCCTCGCGGCCTTCGATATGGACGGGACGATCCTTGAAGAGGATAGTAGTTGGGTCGCGTTGCACAGACACTTTGGAACTACGCGGACTGGGAAGAGGGGGTTGAAACTCTACACTGACGGCAAGATTGACTACACGGAGTTCATGAGGCGAGACATAGCTTCATGGCCAAAGAACCTGGCGATAGATGAGGTAGACCGAATTCTCTCCAAATATAGAATAAGAAAGGAGGCGCCCGAGACTGTGAATCGACTGAAAGATTTGGGGGCGAAGGTCACCCTCGTGACTTCCGGGATAGACATACTCGCCGAGCGTGTGGCCCGAGACCTCGGGATAGAATCATGGGTCGCGAACGGCCTCGAGACCACGTCGAGCGGGAGGCTCGCCGGTACGGGGATAGGCAGGGTTGACCCCTCCAGAAAGGACATCGCCTACCTTAGGTTGCTGAGGCGGCTAGGCATTCGGCGCGAAAACACAATCGCGGTCGGGGACACGATATACGACCTGCGATTCTTGAAGTCGGCGAGGATGGGCTTCTATCTAACCGAGAAGGGAAAAGTGCCCGACGACTCCCTAATTCCCATAGGCCGGCTGACGGACATATTCCGGCACCTCGAAGGAAAGCTCTAGACTCCTTTCTCGGGTCGGCAAGTCCGAATTTTGGAAGAACCACAGCTAATGATAACCGGCACAACAATCTCTCAGAGAGGGTGAGCGGGTCTCAGCTAGCTTACCTGGGCCAGTTGTTCTACGAAGGATTCACCTTGGTACATCACGAGTTTCGTTTTCAAGAATGAAAAAAAGTGTGCAGTACGCGTTTACAGTATCGGACAAATAATGCTTTTATCTTCAGCAACTTCGAGCGAGGTCACATCTGAAGCCCGGTCGTCTAGTGGTCAAGGATGGGGGCCTCTGGAGACGCGATGCCACACGCGCCAGCACCTTCGACCGAGGTTCGAATCCTCGCCGGGCTACCTAAACAAAGCTCATTTCTGCCCCTAATTCACACATGAGGACGTTTTTCTGGTTATTGGCTGAAGGGTCTGGTCGCGCGCGATTTCCAAGTCGCCCGGCAGTTTGTGTCAGTGATCAGCGCCGATGTGGGCCTTCCGCGCGGAAACGCTTAAATCCCAACAGCACTGATAGGCCTAATATGCCTGTTAGCAAGGTGAACAGAAACTATCAGATGACCATCCCCAGAGACGTTAGGCGAAAGGCCAAGATCGATAGGGGAGACACAGTGATGGTGGAATACGACGAGGAAGCAGGCCTCGTGGTAGTAAGACCGCCCTTGAGGGGCAGGAGGAAAACGTGGAGGTTGGGCAGAAGGCTAACCATCGAAGAAATTGAAGCTGACATAGAGAGGGGTCAACACGGCTGAGCGCGGTCCTGGATACCAACGTCCTCATCTTCGACACCTTCGAGGATAG
>VBPK01000219.1:5871-6732 GCA_005877225.1 Nitrososphaerota archaeon | reverse complement strand
TCTTTGGAGGGTAAAAGGCCGAAAGATCAGGGCACTCTCGGACGGGATGAGGCAAAGATTAGGGATCGCGCTCGCCCTGATTGGCGATCCTCCAATTCTAATCCTGGATGAGCCGACGAGTAACATCGACCTGAGGGGACAACTGGAGTTCCAGGATTTGTTGCTTAAGCTTCTGCAGGAAGGCAAGACGATGATAACCTCCACACACCTTACCGGTTTGGGTGAGCTAGCCTCAGAGGTGCTGGTTCTGGACAAAGGGAAACAGATAGCTCATGGAGAGCCTTCAGCCCTCTTGAAACGAGTCAATGTGGCAGATACGCTCTACCTACGCGTTGATAATTCTCACGCGCACGACATCTCGGCCCTTATTCAGGACTTGGTCGGCAGCGAGGTCATCGTGAAGGGCAACTGGCTCACTGCTTCGCTCATGAGCGCCGACAAGATGAAAGTGCTTAAGAGTCTGATTGATAGTGGCATCAGGGTTGACGATCTGTTGATCGAACCCACCAGCATTGAATCGGAGTATCTCAAGCTGATCGACGGCGGTGAGAGCACCTGAACGTATCCGCCGTGTGGGCGATTCTAACCTACACCTTCAAAGACGCCATACGCGCTAAGTGGCTGCTCGTCTTCGCAGTTGTCTTCTTCTTGCTCGCCGTGAACATCCCGATGCTCGTCCTGCTCGCAGCGCGGTACCTCCCTCCAAATTATCTCCAAGTTTATCTGACCACCCTCGTCGGCCTTGCATTCCCGTTCATACCCCTTCTTCCTCTCCCGATGGGCGCGGCCACCATAGTGGACGAGAGAGAATCCGGAACCCTTCAGTACGTCATGTCAAACCCGATATCAAAGGTCGATTTT
>VBPK01000219.1:0-5827 GCA_005877225.1 Nitrososphaerota archaeon | reverse complement strand
GTAATATCTATTCTGACGAAGAGGAAATCCACAGCAACGCGAATTGCTATCTTCATGTGGTTCCTATTCACAGTTCTTTCGGATCTCGGATTCCTGAGCATCGTCCTGAATTTGAAAGCGGGAGCGGCGGCAACCCTCCCGGTCATACTGCTGAATCCTGTGGAGACGTCACGAATATTCGCTGTCCTCAGCCTGGGGGGTGCTGCGGATCAGCTGGGCTCCACAGGTCTCATCATCAGCTACTATCTTGGCGATAACGCATTTTCGATCTTGGGCGGGACTTTAGTTGCTTGGCTCGCGGTCTTTTTCATCTTGGCATTCTTGCTCTTTAGGCGTCAAGATGTAGTTTGACTCCAAGTTAACCCTCACAACTTGAGTAAGGGTAAAGGCGGCAGTTCAGGTTCATCAAACTCGGTGCTGTTGACGCAAGTGACACAATCAGCAAACTCATCAGTCCAGAGTTGGCAATTACAATCATCTATTCCGCCCCTTCGTTCCTGCCGATACGCATCGCAGAAGGTTTCCACAGACGAAGGACGAATCATTCCGGTCTTACGCGTCTGCAAGTTTGCCACGACTTCTCGTAGCTCCAATTTCCAGGTAATGCTCTACAACAGGTTCATGTCATTCTAAGGAGAACGAGACGAGATGAGCAGAGAAGGGTCTGAACCTATCGCGATAACATTATGCTGCGACCTACGATTACTCCGAAGTCTTATATAATCAAGCTATGAGTCGGTGCATCGACCCGAATGAAAAATACGGGTTCACGAAAGTTTTATCTGCTCTTATCAAGTGTCGTACTTGCAATCTTTCTGGTCTCACCGCTATCAGTTTTCGGACAAGGGTCGAGCCAAGCGCAGTGGGTGGGCCCGATGGGGAATTACCCTTTCAACTGGAATTATGTCAATCAAGATCAGATTTCGGCTTCGAACCTGCAGAATCTACAGATAAGCTGGATCTACCCCATCGCATCAGCACCTAAGGTCTACGCCGGTGACGAAGGCATTCAATTCACACCGATGGTGGTAAACGGAATCCTCTACACGCTCACCAACTATCATCTCTTGATTGCACTCAACGCCAAAGACGGGTCGGTTCTATGGCAGAAAACGTTGCCGCTGCTAAAGTTCAAGTTCGCCTGTGCACAGTGCTTGTTTGCCAATTTCACCGGTCACTACCACGCGATGTGGTACACTTCAAACGTAAGGGGTGCGCCGCTCGTTTGGGTTGCCTCGAACAACTACACAATCTTCGCCTACAATGCGCTCACTGGGGATTTGAACCTGCAGTTTACTCCCTTCGACCCAAAGCTCAGGTCATCGATCCCGGGGAACTTCGGATACTATGACACCATCACTCCCTACATGGTCGTTGACGAAAGAAGCGGAGTCCTAATCACTGGAGGCTCCGTAACCGAGGACACCGACTCGGGGCGGGGCTTCTTTATGGGATACGATATCACACAGACGCCGCCGAAACTGCTCTGGAAGACCTTCCTAATACCTCCACAGGACGGCAGTGACCCGAACTGGAGCATCAAATCTGTGCAGAATATGTCCCACGCATGGATTTACAACGGTCAGACAAATTCGGCTATCGATCTGAAAGGCCTTTCAGCGTCTCAGCAGCAGAGCATGTTATATGGAGACTGGGGCAACTTCGGGTTCAACGGCACCCACAGCTTCGCAGGCGCTGGCATAGCGTGGGCAGGCAGTTGGGCCGTGGATCCGAGCACAGGCATATCTTATGTCGCAACAGCTCAGCAATCTCCAGATATCAACGCGACATTCAGACCAGGACCTGGCCTGTGGGCCAACTCCGTTCTCGCTCTCGACTCCAAGACTGGCAAGATCATCTGGGCGTACAAGACCACCCCGCACGACCTATGGGACTGGGACTGCAGTTGGGGCGTGATACTCGCGAACGTAACCATAAGCGGACAGACCCAGAAGGCCGTATTCAAAGGATGCAAGAATGGCGTCCTCTACGGAGACAAATCCGAACGACATGAAGAAACCCTGGCCGAATTATCCATCGAAGGTACCCTTCGTGGGACTTGCTGGTCTGACAGGGGCAATCGAGTCCAATCCCGCCTACGACCCATCGACCAACACCGTGATTGTTGGAACATACAATGCGCCTCAGTTGTGGACGGTAACGGCAGTCGCCCCAACCAAAGGCGTCCCCTACGGAACACCTGGGATCGACTTCTCCAAGCTCAAGCCCGCTGGGCCGGCTAACACTACAGTCTGGGCGGTCGATGCCTCGACCGGCCAACCGAAGTGGAGCTACTTCATCGACAAAATCGGCTTCAGAGGCGGAGTGACCGTAAGTAACGGAGTCGTTTACATTGGCAGGTCAGATGGGTTCATCGACATGCTCTCCGCGAGCACCGGGAAGCTGATAACATCGAAGTTCATCGGAAGCGAAATGATCACCAATCCGGCCATCGCTGCAGATGCTAACGGAAACGTAAAGATATTCTCACCCGCGTCGGGTGCGGCATCGACAGGATCCTACCCCGGAGTCTCGGCGCCCGGTTTCCTTTTCGCCTTGTCTCTCTCCGCGCCCGCGGTGCAAACCCAGACATCTGTCTCGACATCAGTCTCAACATCTGTGGCAACATCTGTCTCAACATCTGTGGCCACGGCCGTACAGACTTTGGTCCAAACGACTGGGGTCGCTCCAGAGACACTCTATGCCGCGATTGGAGTCGCGGTCATCTTCATCATAGCGACGGGTGTTCTTGCGGTAAGGCGCAGGAGCCCCGCCTCCTAAATTTTTAGTCACGGTAATCGTGTCAAGTACGTCCCGTTTTTCGACTGTCCAGTTGTTTGCCATTTGTTTTGTGTCGCGCCTAGTTCCGGGACAGTGGCTTGTTGTGATATGTCCCTGTGGCTAATTCCTCAGGAGACTCGATTGAAGGCTGTGATGAATACTTAAATACGGTCCTCAGTCTGTGAGGGGTATCTAATGGGCGGAGGAAATCAGAGAAAGAGATTTTTCATTACCGCCGCATTATCGCTTCTCACCGCAGGTCTACTATCTTTCTCCCCGTTTTCTGTCTTCGGCCAGGCAGGCACGCAAAGCACGGATTGGGCTGGAGTTTCTGGCAATTACCCCTTCAATTTCGACTATAGTTCTCAAACCCAAATCACCCCCCAGAACGTGCAGAACCTGCAGATAAGCTGGTTGTATCCAGTCCCCCCAGCCCCCGCTTACTACAAGGGCGACGAGGGGATCGTCCACACACCCATCGTGGTGAGCGGGATTTCGTATGCGATAACGAATTATCACCTCCTCTTGGCTCAGGATATCAGAGACGGAAAGATAATCTGGCAGAAAGACTTGGGCAAACTCACGTTTGCCAACCTCGACATCGGAGCGATATTCGGCCTCTCGATAACGGGGCACTACCACGCGATCTGGTACACATCTCAGGTGAGAGGTACGCCGTTGGTTTGGATTATGGCGAACAACTACACACTCTTCGCGTTTAACGCTCTGACTGGAGACCAGAACCTTCGATTGAACACTTTCAATTATCTGACTGAGAAGGTTCCTGGGAATTTCGGCCAGTATGCAACCTATACCCCGCAAATAGTGATAGACGAGAGAAATGGAGTTCTTGTCGCAGGCACATCCGTGGGAGAAGGAACGAATGCGGCAAGAGGTTTCTTCCTCGGCTATGACATAACTCAGACACCTCCAAAGCGCCTCTGGCAGTCCTTCGTCATTCCCCCTCAGGATGGAAGTGACCCTAACTGGGCAGTCAAGTCGGTGAACAACATGAGTTATGCTTACCTGTTTGACGGCAAGAGCCAGGTTGACCTCAAGGCAATGTCGGCGAGTCAGCTCCAGACCGTAGTAGGAGGTGACTGGGGCAACTTCGGGTTCAACGGAACCCACAGCTTCGCAGGGGCAAATACCGGATGGGGTGGCTCATGGGCGCTCGACCCAAGCACAGGAATTGCATACGTCGCCACGGCTCAGCCCTCACCTGACTGGAACGCGTCGACAAGGCCGGGTCCGAACCTGTGGAGTGACTCCATTCTTGCTTTAAACGAGAAGACCGGAAAATTTGTATGGGGATTCCAGACCACTGCTCATGATCTGTGGGATTGGGACTGCTCTTGGTCGGTGATCCTCGGAAATGCGACGGTGAACGGGATAACGCAGAAGGAGGTCTTCAAGGGTTGCAAGAACGGTTATCTCTACGCCTTTAACGCCGCGACGGGCCACATGGACTGGGCATTCAATGCCCCGAGCATATGGCGCCCCTCCGCGTCGCAATTACTCAATCCCCTGAGCGTGAGTGACATGCACAAGCAGAATCAGTTTTCTCCTGCCAGCAGCGGAATCCAAAATCCAACCGGGAGTGGGGCGATCGAATCAGATCCCGCTTACGACCCCGGGACGAATACCGTCTTTGTAGGCATTTACAATGCACCTTCGAAGACGAAGATAGCTCCAATCAAAGGAACGGGAGTTGCATGGGGAGTGATAGGGCAGGACTTCTCAGGAGGCGGAGCCGGGGGACCGACCAATACAACGATTTGGGCTGTTGATGCGAGCTCGGGGAAGGCGAGGTGGAGCTACTTCATAAGGTTCCAAATTCATTGGAGCGGTCATGATCACTCAGCCAGCTCTCGCGGCGGACGCCAACGGTAACATTAGGCTCATCTCCCCGGCGTCCGGTGCAGCAGCAGTCGGGTTCCAGGCTGGCTTCCCGACAAATCCTGGGTTCATGTTCGCCTTGGCGTTACCCCCAGCGGCGCCGGCGCAAACAACCACTGCCGTCAGCGTCAGCGTGAGCGTCAGCGTCTCGACAAGTGTCACAACACAAACCGTCGCGGGTCCTTCCGCTCCTTCCGGGGGGATCGACCCGTGCACATTCTATGCGACGGCGGGAGTAGCTGTCATCCTTGCATTGGCGACGGGTGTCCTTGCGGTAAGACGCAGGAAACCTGCCTCCTAGATTTTGTCGGTGGAGTTGCACCGATTGATTTTCTCTACCGCAAAATCACTTATATGCGATGCCCTGCACATTGAGTTCTAACACGTTGAACAGAAGCGGGTTATCGGTCAGCCTTTCTGTCATCGCAATCCTAACCTTATCTTCACTCATTCCGGCCCTCGTCGTCGCTCAGGGATCGCAGCAAGTCCAATGGAATGGCCCCATGGCAAACTATCCTTTCAATTGGAATAATAGTCCGCAAGGCCAGATTTCACCTTCGAACGTTCAGAACCTTCAGCTCAGTTGGGTCTTTCCTATCCCCGCGGCCCCGCCGGGCGTTACTCAGCAGGGAACGACCGTAACTCCCCTCATCATAAACGGAATTGCGTACACCGTCACGAACTTCAACTTGCTTCTCGCGATGGACGCCAAGAACGGAAAGATAATCTGGCAAGTCAACGTCGCAAAACTCAATCAAACTGGCTTTCCCAAGCCCGTCGCGGGATCCCACTACCACTCTCTCTACTACACCTCGAAGGTCAGGGGAGTTCCACTGATCTGGGTATCAGCAAATTATCATGCGATATACGCGTTCAATGCCCTGACGGGTGATGTGAACCTCGCTTTTGATTCGCATATAGGAGATCCTGGAGTCCCTGGGAACTTCGGGAACTATGGTGCTGGTGGGCACGCTTGGATGGCGATCGACGAACGAAGAGGGATATTCGTCATAGGGAATGCCGGAAACGAAGGGACCAGCGCCGGTAGGGGATACTTCCAGGGGTATGACATTACGAAGACTCCTCCGACGATTCTGTGGCGAACTTTCATCATGCCCCCGCAGGACGGAAGCGATCCAACCTGGTC
>VBPK01000218.1 GCA_005877225.1 Nitrososphaerota archaeon | reverse complement strand
AAGAATGGGCTCCTGTTCTATCCAAGAACACCCGCCGCTGGCACTCCTCGCCACATTTCCATGAGCGAAGACATGGCCTGGCTGCTGGGTTTCTGGATCGCTGAAGGATCATACTCAGTAGGTCGTTACATAGATTATTCTCAGTCGAGGAGAAACCTAATCAAAGCTACCAGACTGATCCAAAAGATCCAGAGCGCAATTGGAATCAAACCAATCGTTCGGACGCAGGAGAGGAACAACACTACTGAAATCAGGGTCACGATTGGTCGCAAGCTATTAGTGAATTTCTTCCAAAAAACGTTAGGAATCAGGGAATCGTTTGCGGATGGGAAGGAGGTCCCCGCGATTATTTGGCGACTTCCGCGCGAACTACAGCTGGAATTCATCCACGGTCTTCTGGAGGGAGACGGCCACATTGATGACGACAGTAAAGAAACCATGCTCAGCACGAAGAGTCCAATGCTCGCTAGCCAAGTCTCCTATCTTCTGTTTTCGTTGGGCTGGAGTAACAAGATCAGATGCGACAAGTACAAGCAGTTTGCCATCTATCTTCATGGCTATAACGCTCGGGCATTGAGCCCATGGCTCCCTACAGAGAGCTTTCCTGAGCTCTTCGAGGTGTCAGGATTCGGACTGTTCCAGCGTCCTGAGGAGAGAATTTCGTTTGCCAGGTTGCGACCAAGGGTCGAAGCTATGCTGCAGACATTCCAGGAAGTGCTGAGGACCGGCAAGCCGTCGAAGGGCAGAATCTCATACCTCGTCGAGCGGCGTTATGTCTCAAAAGAAGGGGGAGAATACTACGTCACTGAAGCGGGTAAACACGCGATGGCTATCCTGCAAGCGGCGAGCGAGTTGCTCGCGGGAGATTTACACCCCGTAAGGATACGCAGGATCACACCACTACGAAACGACCGTTTGGTTTACGACTTGACGGTCGAGACGGGGCACAGCTTCGTGGCAGGCAGGTCCCCTATTCTGATAAAAAATTCAGACCCGTGGGGAGCGCATATTGCGATGGTGATAAAATCGGGATCAGCCGGCTCGGCGCATTTGAGAGAACTTACGACGCCTGATGCGGTATGGTTAGGAGTTTGGGCGAGTGTAACTGGTGACGAACCCGTAATCATCGAGGAGAACGGAATGATAAAGAATCAAGAAATTGGGCGACTCTACTCTCGCTTCTCTTCCGAGAAGAGCGGACCAATCACATTACAACCGTCAAGAGGATTGAACGCTCTCTGCTGCTCTCCAGAAGGCGGCGTCGGTGTTATGCCTGTGAGTGCGATGACCAAACACGCCTACGATGGTGACATATTCGAAATCCGAACCGTGGGAGGCTTCACAGTGAAAACTACGGCTAATCACAGCGTCGAAGTCTTCAACCCTGAGACCTATCGCCTGGAGGCTCGGCAGACGTCCTCGCTTTCGGAGGGAGACCTAGTCGCAGCCTGTTTCAGGGTACCGAACAGCCAGAGTGTCCGTCAGTTGAACCTTGCCCAGCTCATCGCTACTGAGTGTCCCGAAGAGGCTGGGAAGATCTTCGTGGAGGGCGAGCAAGCCGAGGAATTCTGCAACTTTCTGAGGTCGAAATACGACAAGGTAAGGTTGCGACGAGACTTTTACCAAGTTCTAAAGAGAAACGCGCCGAAGCTGTCGTATTTCATCAGGGAGGGCAGGCTGCCGAGCCAGGGTACCCTCAGGTTGCGTTACTCGAGGAATGTGGTCCCCATCACAATTGATGTTACGGAGGAATTCGGACGCCTGCTTGGTTATCATGCTGCTGAGGGAAATCTCGAGAGGCATGGCCGGGGTGGCCTGTGCGAACTGACCTTCGGTAATGAAGAAGGCTATGTTCGGGACGCCATTAGATGTGTGAACAAGGCCTTCACTCTCAAAGCGACCGTCCGGGCAAGAAAGAACCGCCTGGACGTGAGATATGGTGCGAAGCTCTTATCCACGATTTACGCCAAGGCCCTCCATACTGGCTTGCACGCAAGAGACAAACAGGTCCCCTTTGTCATGTTCAACGCGCCAAACGAGGTCAAGAAGGAGTTCCTGCGCGGGTGCTTCAGAGGGGACAGGATGGTGAATTACGATAAGTGGACTCGGCTTAGCTTGAAAACAGTCAGCAGGAAGCTGTCCTCAGACTTGACCGTCCTGCTGAGACAGTTGGGTTGCGTGTCTTATGTGTGGAAGTCGGGAACCGCATATGTCGTGTCGTGTGCCGACGTGACACCGATTCAGGATGTGGCCAATGAAATCTGTCGCAGGTTCATTCACACGAGCTCCAAGATAAGAAGCATGCCAAGCGCTTTGGTCTACCCCTTACGAAGGGAAATCAAGCAGTTGATCCCCTATGGTAAGAGAACCCAGTTCCATCAAATGTTATTCACCCAAGGCTGGAAGACAAGAGTCGGTTACGCTCGCCTCTCAAAAGCGTTTCAGATGTTCGAAACAGAGACTGGAAGTGAACGCCTCCAAACCCTGATGAATCTCGTGAAAAACGACGTGGTGCTCCTCCCCGTGAAGAGCATTCGAAACTTGGGACGAGCCAATACAGATGTTTACGATTTGGAGGTGGAGGGGATTCACACGTTTGTGGGGGGTGTGGGGGGGTTGGTTCTTCACAACTCGGACATCGTAAAGTACAAACTTCCC
>VBPK01000217.1 GCA_005877225.1 Nitrososphaerota archaeon | reverse complement strand
GACTCGGCCAGGGCGGTGCTCCAGAAGCCGGCGTGGAGGAGCTGGGAGTTGGTGCTGTTATCGTTGAAGGAGAGCCGCGCGAGCCCCGCGAGGGACATGTCGTCCGGAGTGTTTGCTGACGACCTGTTCCTGTACTGGAGGAAAGTGAAGTACCAAGTACTGGCGAGGAGATACATAATGAAGAAGAGTACGAGCATCTTGACTGCCGCTTCTACGAGCGACTCGTCGTCTTTCATCAGAGATAGAGTATCACGGGACTATTAACCGCCCCGTATGAGTTGCAACCAGCCCCATGAGGCAGACCTAAAGCGCAGGGGGTGGGATTCGAACCCACGACCCCATTTCTGGAGACAGGCTGACGCGCCAAATCGGACTCCAGGCTTACGCTGTTAAACTGCGCCCTACCGAGCTAGGCGACCCCTGCAGCGTAGCGGGATTTACAAAGTAATCTTAAGCTTGCTGGATGCCGAACGAGAAGAGGTTCGGTTGTCGGCTCGACCAAGCAATCCACATTCCCGTCAAGGAAGAGGCGGGGAGGTTTAAATTGAAGGAGTCGGTTCGAGGATCGTGTTTCTTGACACGGTCGTCGATTCCCCTGGCCACGAGAAAAAAATCACGCGTTCGGCTCAGGGAGGAGCTGGGCTCGTGCAGGTTATTTCTCGAGAGCCTCGATGAACGAAAAAAGAGAGAGATTCGAGTATGAAGAAGATTGACAGAGTCGTAGTCTACGGGTCTCTGGGTCTCAGACCCGGGCTATCAGAGCTGCTCTGGGCGTTTAGAAAGAAACACAAACTCGAGGAGTTCCCCGTCTATCTCGACGACCATCCTTTTCAGATCCGTGAGCGAATCAGGAGGGAGAGGGAGAATGGAATGAGGACGGCTGATGTCGTTCTCGTCCCACACTACATGGCCCTCCAGTTGAGGGAGGAGGGAGTACTGGCCCGCCACCGTTCGGGCGAGGTCGATGCGTACCCTCGGAAGTTCCGAGATGATGGCCGCCGATGGCTCGCAATCGGTGTCACCTTCATGAGCATGGCTTACAACTCCAACCAACTCGGGGAGAAGGACCTCCCCAGGAGCCTCGACGACCTCTCCTCAGGGAAGATGAAAGGCCAACTGGGGATGCAGTCTCTGACAGCCAGCAAGGCAGGTAACCTAGGAGCCCACTACATCGCCTACCTGCAGAGAGCTGTGGGGAGTAAGAAGTGGATGAACTTTCTTCACAGCCTTGCGGGTCCGAGCAGACCGAAGACCTACGATTGTATCGACCACCTCCTTCAAGGGTTGCTTGACGGGGCGGTCCGAATAGGTTTGACAGTCTATTCCCTCGCATACTTCAGAGAGAAGACGAGCGGCTCCCCGGTGGAGCTCCTGAGAATGAAGGAAGCTCCCCCCATGCTGACTTTCACCTCGGCTGGACTCGTCAGTGGTGCCGAAGATAATGGGTCGGCCCGTAGATTCCTGGACTTCCCCCTGAGCTAGGATGCTCAGAGGATAATCGGGACGATAGCCGGGATAGCGCCTACGAGGCCTGGAATCGGCGCCGCCTATCCATTCGAGATAAAGTACGAACCGGGGAGTATCTTTCATCCCGACGCCACGGACCTAGAAGAAGTCTCAACCGCATTGACGACCTTCAAGAGACTGCAACTGCCGTAGTGATTTTCGTCCAAGCCCGGGAACCCTTAAATGAAAGGAGGCGGCCAAGAGGTTGGAACCTTGAAGACTCTCACAAAGATTTCTCACGGCTACTATCAGCCGTACTTCTATTGGATGTATCCGATACTTGTTGCGAGGGAACAGCACCTCTTCGAGCAGGACGGAATAGAGCTTGAAGTTCACGACATAGTCCCGCAGGGACAACCCGAGGGGAAGGCTCAGTGGTACAAGGAGGCCTTCGAAACGAAATCACGCGACTTTTACTTCTGTTGCGCCTGGCAGGGAATCTACAGCACAAGCGAGACGGGGAAGGGTCTCATCGGAGCCGCCCTGAAGTCATCCCTCATCAAGACATTCGCAATTTACACTCGTCCCGACACCAGAATAACCTCGGTTCTTGACTTGGTTGAGAGCGGGACCCCGATAGCGGTGAACAAGAATGCCGATGCCCACTACGTCAC
>VBPK01000007.1 GCA_005877225.1 Nitrososphaerota archaeon | reverse complement strand
TATTGACGGCTCTCTCCTCGCAATTGTCGCCGCGAATAGACTCACCCAACTCAGAACGGGAGCCGCTTCGGGGATTGCCACAAAGCATCTGGCGAAGTCAGACGCCAAGAGCGTCGGCATTCTGGGGGCGGGCGTCCAGGGCTACGGCCAGCTTGAAGGCGTGGCGGCGAGTATTCCCATTGAGACCGCGATGGTATACGACGTAGACAAGGCCAAGATAGACTCGATGATAAATCACGCAAGAGACGACTTAGGGATCACGCTGCAAAAGGTAGAAAGCGTGGAGACAATCTACGAAAACGATGTCATCTGCACTGCGACTCCATCGTCGGAGCCGATACTTTTCGGGAATCGGCTGAACCCTGGCACACACATTAACGCAATCGGATCCAACGCCCCCAATAGACAGGAAATAGACTTGGAGGTCCTCAGAAGGTCGCGGATATTTGTTGATAAGCTGGAGCAGACGCTTGAGGAGGCAGGAGATATTGTGATACCAATCAAGCGGGGCCAGTTCTCTGCCGACAAGATCGCCGGAAACCTATGTGACGTCATAACAGGGAAGGTCAGGGGCCGCGAGTCAGCATCGCAGGTGACTCTCTTCAAGTCCGTCGGCATCGCAATCGAAGACGTCTCCGTAGCCAGGAGTGTCTATGAGACGGCCCTCCAGAAGGGCGCAGGCAAGGAAATCTCATTCTAGTTGGCTGGACGCTTGCAGTCTCTCTCATGTCGGGCTAGTGGGTTAGGTTTCACTCTGACGCTCGCCAGAACCGGCGGTGCCAGACCCGAAGGGTCCTCCGTGATCTAGCCCTTGATGAAGTCGTTGCCAATGAGAATAATCGCAAGCGACCTCGTCAGGAGTCTCCTACCCCGAGGCTTTGACCGACGGCTGAAGCTCCTTTCCTTCGTCATCTTCATGAATGATTTCGGAAGGACGCTCGTAACTGTCTACCTCCCTCTCTATTACCTTCAGCTTGGTGCCTCGCCT
Organism: Nitrososphaerota archaeon; assembly: GCA_005877225.1. Lineage (GTDB taxonomy): Archaea > Thermoproteota > Nitrososphaeria > Nitrososphaerales > Gagatemarchaeaceae > TA-13. Next base: position 15,407 of record VBPK01000007.1, on the reverse strand, counting down.
CTTCTGATTGGGATTGGGATAACGATCTCGACCGGGTGCTCCGCACTCTTTCAGGCGGTAGGTGGAGTCCTCGCGGACATCTGGGGCCGCAAGAAGTCCATGGTGTTGAGCATGGCCGCCAGAAGCGTATTCCTGATCATTCTTGGCCTTTCTGCCACCATCGGGCCCTCCTTCGTCACCATCCTCCTCCTTTTTGCCCTATCAGAGGCCACGAATGGAATCTTCCTCACGGCGACGAACGCCATGATATCAGATCTTGTGGAAGAGAAACGCGCAGCTGAAGGATTCGGCATCTACAGAGTCGCAATCAACCTCGGATTCACGCTTGGTTCCCTCGCAGGAGGCCTCATTGCCCTTTACACCTTTTCAATCTACATCATGACCGCCCTCGTACTCCTGAACCTTGGGATTACAACTGTCTACCTTGGAGAGACGTGGTCTACTGGAAAGAGAAGTCTCAAATTGGGAGGCATGCTATCCGTGTCAAAAAATCGAATTCTGCTTGCATTCTCCATTGTGTCGATCGGCGCAGGACTCCTCGCCAACCAGATGGGCCCAACGTTCGCACTATATACAACTCAAGAGGTCCACATATCGAAGCAGTTCCTTGGCTACCTCTACTTTCTCAATGGCATACTTGTGATCTTGTTCCAATACGCCTTCTCTCGTCTCGGCCTGAGATACAGATTAACAAGTCTCGTAGCGATTTCGGTTGGCGTCCAGTCACTAAGCTATCTGTTGGTGGGGTTTTCCCAAGACCTCCTGATATTGCAAGTGGTAATTGTGGGTCTTACAATCGGCGAAATGCTCCAAGCGCCCTCGGGCACCGCTTTCGCGAACAGACTTGCGCCATACGACAAGAGAGGAGAATATATTGGATTCTATAACTGGTGTTGGAATTCAGGCCAAGCCCTGAGCCCTGTGGTGGGCGGTCTCCTCCTGAGCATCTTCGCTACCGCCGAGTATCTGACTTGGTATGTTACATTCGCAATCGGCAGTCTATGCTTCACAGCTTACCTGGCCATTGGATTTTTCATCAGGAAATCCGAAGGGCAGCGCAGCACGGAGCATTACGAGGTGGCAGCCACTATCGATTGACTAGTTCGACAGTAACTCTTGTGCCCGGTCTCCACACTTGGTGAGAACTTCGCACCCGTCCTTGGTGACAAGCACTTGATCTTCGACAGCTGCCCCTCCCAGGCCAGGGACAAAAATTCCAGGCTCGTAACAAAGATGCATGTTTTCCCTGAGAGCCATTTGTTCCTTTTTCGGAAGATTGAGCGTAGCACCTGTCAAGTCGGGATAGTCCGACCCTACCCCATACCCGTGACCAAATGTCCAAGTTCTTACAAAAGGTACGAAGGGGCTCTTCTTCAGGACCCTGTAGGCGGCCCTGACCAAGTCTGTGTCTGTAGTCCCGGGACGCGTGGCTCCGACCATGGCCTTGAGCATCTCAAGAGAAGTCCTAATCAGCTTCCGCTGCCGGGCGGTTCCTTTCTTTTCCACGATGTATGCTGGCTGAATGTCAGAATGATATCCCATAAGTTCGCTCCCAATATCTGCATAGATCAAATCTCCGGCTACGAGTTTCCTTTGGGTATAGTCTGGGCTCAAGTACGACATGGCCGAACGAGGCCCGCTTTGGATCACGGACCAAGGATTATCCCCACCGGAGTCAAACATCGCCTTTTCTACCGCCTGATGAACTTCATACTCTCGCACGCCTGGATTGCTTGTCGCAATCAGGGCACGGACTCCCTCGTCAGCTATGAATGCTGCCTCCCGAAGAATTCTCAACTCGTCGGGGCTCTTTATCACTCTTAGCATGTCAACCTCACGGCTGCACTCTTCGAATTTCGTTCCGCTGAAGGTCTTGGCAAGTTCGAGATAAAATGTGTATGAGGCTGCGGTTCCGGCTATCCCTATCTTCTTCGGCCTGGCTTGACTTCCAAGGATCTCCTTCGCTATCTTCGCGAATCCAGCTTCTCGATCATCGATATACTGCTCCGAGGTTGTCCGTATGTCCGAGATCCAGACTTGATCACGAACCCTTCTAATTAGATCCGCCTCCTGATTCGATAGGATGAGTCCTGGGTCTCCTTCTTGTCGTATCACAACAACACTTGGAAAGTGTTGATAGGGCACGAACGGGACGCCTTGCTGTATTTCTCTTGCTGGCATTCGAAAGCCGACAAAATATCGAATATGCTGTCCTGATTCCACGCCTTGCCCCATTGAGTATCTTCTATCGGAGTAGGCGAGGACAGCGTCTAACCCTCTCTTTTTCGCCAGTTCCTGGACTTTCTTAACTCTCTGCTTGTGTTCAGCGACAGAGATCCGACTGACCAAAATAGGGTATCTTAACACCCTCGTCGATTTGCACTTAAGAGTTTGTTTAGGAAATAGATTGACCCTATGACGCGCATTAATGAAGAGACGCGTTCAAATCCGGCCGACCCCACCTACCTCTGACACCCTTAAATCGCCAGCCGAAACCTTCCCTGAATTATTTGAACCGGGTGATTGGTCATCTCGACCTAGACTACTTCTACGCTCAGGTCGAGGAGGTTCAGAATCCCTCTCTGCGTGGTCGCCCCATCGTCGTCTGCGTCTTCTCCGGGAGGACTGAGGAGAGCGGGGTTGTGAGTACCGCGAATTACGTGGCGAGAGAGCTGGGAATCAAGTCCGGGATGCCGATAACCCTCGCGAAGAAGAAACTTGGCAAGGATGGCTCTCTCATCCCAATGCGACGCGAAAAATACGATGCGATTTCAGACCGGATAATGCAGATTGCAAGAGAGGGCGTCGATGTGCTCGAGCAGTCTGGGATAGACGAAGCCTTCTTCGAGATTACCGGCAGGTCTGGCGGCGATTACAGCAATGCGAATTCGATCGCAAGAGGGTTGAAGGAGAAGATCCTAGGCTCCGAAAGGCTAACTTGTTCGATTGGAATCGCCTCCAACAAGGTCGTTGCAAAGATCGCCTCGGATTTCAAGAAGCCGAACGGCCTTACAATCGTAACCCCGGACGAAACCAAGCGATTCCTGAAGCCGCTTCGTGTCGAGGAGCTGTACGGGGTTGGGCCCAAGACTGCACGCGCCCTCAAGGGCATAGGCGTCGAAACGATCGGGCAACTGGCAGACCAGAAACCGGAGTCACTCGAGAGGCTGTTCGGGCGAAAGTTAGCGTTCTACCTGCACGAAGCGGCGAACGGCATAGACGAGCAACCTGTTACCGGAGGGCGTGAGACGACACAGCTTAGCAGGATCATCACGCTGAAGAAGAACACGAGAGACCCCGAAGAGATCTTCTCACAACTTTCTCCGGCAATCGACGATCTCCATTCTAGGCTGCTCGCAGAACGCAGGAGCTTCAGGACGGTGTCGGCCATCGCTATCCTCTCCGACCTCTCGACAAGGACAAAGAGCATGACCCTTGACGGTCCTACCACCGACCTCCAGATTCTTCGTATCCAGGCGAGAGCACTCATGAGAGAGCTGGCCACGTCTAGCGAGAAGGACCTGAGGCGGGCCGGCGTTCGGGTGGCGGAGCTTGTCGGTGCGGCCGATCAGAGCTCCATGACGGAATACCTCGAGTGATGGATGATGAATCGGTTCTGATAACACTTCAGGCTTAACCCTGAGTTACCTTCCCGCCATCTGCTCGGAGGATTGGAGTCATCGTCTCGTTCCCCTTCACAGCTTCCTTTCGTGCCTCTGGCGGGCCATCGGGAGTGAACCTCACTCCTCTTCCCTTCGCGAGGATGTTCCTCGCCGCGTTGACATCCCTATCGATGGAGATGTCGCACTTCAAGCAGTGGAGGGTGCGCAGCCCATTCGGGTATGTCCTCGACCCACATATCGAGCAGTTCACACTCGTTCCTCTCGCTGCCACGTAGGCGACCGGTATTCCTTCCCACCTCGCTTTGTACTCGATCTGTCTCTGGAGCTCGTAGAAACTCCATGAATTGAGCCTCGCTCTGTAGTCGTTGCTCTGTCCGTTCCCCTTTCGGTAGAGTTTGCGGATTCCTCTGATCTCTTCCATCACTATTCGGAACCTCTTCTCCTTCGCCCGCCTGACTATCGAAGCGGAGACGTTGTGGAGGATTGAGCCGACCCTGTTTCGCTGAATCCTTCCGTACTTTCCGTAGACGCGTCCCCTGATTCTCGCGTCGTTCCGCCTGAAGCGACTCTTCGTCTCCCTGCATCTGGCCTTGATCTTCGTCGCCCTGACGAGGTCGTGGCGCAGGATGCTTCCGTCCGAGTCTGCTGTTGTCACGTAGTCGAGGTTACGGTCGATCCCGATTGCTCCGACGGGTTCAATTTCGGCAATTTCCTTTGAGAGGCTGATGCTCAGACTGTCTGCCGTGAGCGTCAGAGACCTCGGGGTGCGACCTCCGATAGTGCGCAGCGTATGGTCGTTTAGGACGATGAAGGTGTACTCGCCCCTCCTCCTAATCGGTAGCCTCACCAGGCGATGGGTGACCCGGAACCCGTAGCAATCCGTGAGCGAGAGCCTGGTGACGTAGGGAACCCTTGCACTCTGACCCATCTTCTTCAACTCCCTTCGGTAGTTCCGCAGTATCCCTGCGGCTCTGCTGATGGCGGTAAGGCGATAGCAAGTCGGAACGTCGTAGGCGGAAAGCTGGTGGTACGCTCTGATGGAGAGCGACTTCATCGAGGTCAGATTCTCCCTGAGCCCTATCCTGACGCAGTCGTTCACCATGCAGCGGAAATCCTCCAGAAGAGAGAGGATCTCCTCGGTCGGGCGATAGTTCTGCCTGACTGCCTTTACGGCCTGCAAGTCATCTGAGAATTCTGGCTACGCCTTTAAGCACCCATACCCCAAGGAATTATCAGAACCGATGGATCCAAGGGAAGAGCTGGCTTCACACTTCACTCACTATTCAAAATACGGGAACAAATTTCCAAAGGCCATCGAAGCAGTCTTATCTGGAAGCGTGAAGAAGCACACCTTCAGCCCAAGCGGTCGGGTGGTCCTGACCGTTGTGGGTAGGGACGGTGAGGAATTCATCGACCCGGAGAGGCCCTTCTGCTCCTGTGACAACTTCTTCTTCAAGGTCCTGGGGGGTGGGGCCGAACTCTGCTATCATCTTCTCAGCTACAAGATTGCTTCAGAATCGAAGAGACTGGACACGGTCGCGTTCAGCGATGAAGAGTACGCGTCAGTCTTGAGTGCGATTTCTAGAGACGTTCTGACAAGTATGAGAGAACAAAGGAGATAAGACGTCGCTGACGCGAGGAGGGCAGGGCCTCGGTAGCTTAGCCTGGTAAAGCACGTGCCTTGTAAGCACGAGATCGAGGGATCGAAATGGGACTGCACGAGATGCCCTCCCGAGGCTCGTCCACGAACCACGATATCTACGCGGCAGATTTTGCGACGGCCTCGACGTCCTCCTTATCCACACCCAAGTTCCCTGCAACGAGTTCTACCGAGACGCTAGGATTCGACACTCTCGCCTGAGCCACGAGCTGCCCCAGGTACTCCTGGTAGCCCTTAGCTTCCTTCGACGACCACTCCGCCTCGAACTGGGTCTTGAAGAGATGAGCCACGCTCTCCGAGGGGATCGTGAAACCCTTCCGCGTCGGTTCATTCCTCCCCTTTCTCTCCGGCACCCCGACCAAGACGAGTCTGTCATCGACCAGCATGTATCTCATATCGCTAATCAGAAGTGACGGGTGAAATTTCACCTCCGCCCCGCTCAGCTTGTACCTCTTCCCCATCTGGAGACGGTCGGGCGCAAGAGGCAGAAGGTATCGCATCTTCACGCCTCTTCTGGCCGCATCCGCAATCGCGTCTAAAATCTGCTGAATTACTTCACCCTCCTCGTGGGTCGGTGGACTTCCACTCACACTCCCGCAGAGGATTCTCTCCCCTCGCTGAATCGCATCGACTACCGCAACGAAGTACTCTTGCCTCGTTATGACATCCGCGACCGAAGAGAAATGGTCAATCATCTTCTCTCTCGCCTTCTGTTCCCTTCTGTTAAGTACGAGAAGAGAGACCGTGGCCACGAGGAGGAAGAGCTCAACGATCAGAAGTGGAAGTTGAAGCGTCCCGAGCTCGACCTGGAGTACCACCTGTCAGGATAGCTGATTTTCGTTCAAAAGGCTTTGTGAAATGGCGCTATGGATTAGTTCGACGTCGAAGCAGCGGAATTACCCTTCCTTCACTCTGTCGGGAGTGGCACGAGACAATCCCGACAGGTCGTGTAAACCAGCTGCAGCTGGTCATCCTCATCGATCGGATTGGCGCACCAGATGCAGCTGACCACAGCCATTGCGGCCGACGAGCCCGCGAAGAATTATTTAAGACATAGCAGAAGCCGAATCGGACTTCGACAAAGGACTACTTTCTTTTGCCGAGCTTCGTCTCCATCGAAAGGCCCTCATTCTGCTTCCTGTAGTCTCCCCTTCCGTAGTGCCAGGACAGCAGGCGGCTTGGTTCGACGATGACCGCGACCCTGTCCGGTTCCTTCTTCGCATACTCAAGCCACCTCTCCCCCTCCTCCCTCCCATACTTTGTCGATATCTTACTCAGGAGCTCCCACTTGTCTTTCTCGACGACCCTGGCTTCCCCTTCAACGACGATTGCCCTGTATGGCCTCTCGTTCGTGGCGATGCTTATGGCTACACGGCCATTCTTGGATAACGCCTTTCCCTTCACGCGCGAAAGTCTGGTCGTGAGGTAGAACGAGCCGCCGTCGTAGTAGACCCATATCGGTGTCACGTGAGGCTTTCCGTCCCTGACGACGGCCAAGTGTCCCAGGAGCGGCTGTGATAGCAGCTCAGAAATCTCGTCAGGGGTTAGCGGCATTCCATCAACCAGCCAACCGACTATCAGGACTGGATGTGGTGCATCCTCACGAGGTCTTTCTCGTACGGCTTCAGCAAGTCGGGAATCTTGGCATCGACGGGGTCCTTCAACGCCAGCCCCTTGTCCCTCTTCACCTTCCACAGCTGCGTGTTGAACTCGAGGATGCTTTGGCTCACCTTCTGATTTATCGCAAACTTCATCGGCTTCGGAAACATCTCCAGGTGGATGCTTTTCGCTCCGTAGATCTTCCTCCAGACCTGCTCCGTTAGGTACGGTGTTATCGGTGCGAGGAGGAGAAGCATGCCCCTGAGAACTTCGTGAAGGGTGTACCAAGCAGCCTCCTGCTCCTCGGTCGACGCACTGTCTCCGTACGCCCTCCCCTTCGCCATCTCGATGTAGTGCGAAGCGAAGACGTTCCAGAGGAACTCCCTCAACCTCGTGGCAACGCCAAAGGAGTCAAACTGCTCATAGCTTCTGACGCACCCGGTGATCAACTTCCCCAGCTCTGAAAGCATCCACCTGTCCGTGGGCGTTAGCTTGGCCGACCCGGGCTGAGGGAAGGAGCTGATGAAGCGCGCCGTGTTCCAGAGCTTGGTGAGAAACTTTCCAGCCCCGGCTATCCTGTCCTCGCTTACTCTGAAATCAAAGCCAAGCCCTGCCTCTCCGGCGCCCCAGAACCGGAAGGCGTCGGCGCCATACCTCTCCAAGAGCGGTTCAGGGTCGAGAAAGTTTCCTAGGCTCTTCCTCATCGCCCGACCCTCTGCGTCGAGCCCCAGCCCGCCTATCCAAGCGTGTTTGAAGGGCGCCCTTCCCGTCAGGAGATAGCATCTGAGAAGGGTGTAGTAGAGCCAAGTCCTCACTATGTCCTTTCCCTGCGTCCTCAAAGTGACCGGGTAGGTCAACTGGTGGAACCGCCTGTCTTTGATGAACCTAGTGATGAACAACGGTGAGAGGCTCGAGTCGATCCAGGTATCGAAGGTCCGAGTTTCGCCTGCGAACTTCGTGTTCCCGCACTTCTTGCACCTCTTGAACGGAGCCGGGTCCCTCCACGGTCTGTAGTACTTACCAGGTTTCGGCAGATGAGGGGTGCTACACTTCGTGCAGTACCAGATCGGAATCTCCGTCGCATAGTACCTCCTCCTCGATATTGGATAGTCTGTCGTCAGACTGTTGATCCAGTTCATAAGAATCTGCCTGTGCATATCTGGATGGAATTCTATCTTCCTGGCCAGGCTCTTGAGCATGGGGCGGAACTCGAGCTGCTTCAGGTAGAACTCCTCCATCGGTATGATTTCTATCGGGGTACGGCTGCGTTCACACAGAGGGGTTCGATGCTGTATCTGATCGACTCTGACCGCGACGCCGGCCTCCTGCAGGTCCTGAATTATCTGCGACCTGGCGTCCCTCACGGCCATCCCCACGTACTTACCGGTGACTTCGGTCATCTTACCGTCTAGGTCGATCGCGACGACTTCCTTAAGCCTGAATTCCCTGAACAGCATGACGTCGTGATAATCACCATAGCTGCAGACCATGACAGCCCCGCTCCCAAACTTCATATCCACGCTCCTATGCGTCCTTATCGGCACCTCCCCGTTGTAGATCGGGATGATAGCCGTCTTCCCGACATACTTCTTGTAACGTGGGTCGCCCGGATGCACTATAATCATCTGGCAGGCGGCGAGCAATTCCGGGCGTGTCGTGGCAACCAGCAGGTCCTGCTTTATTCCTCTGACCTTGAATCTGTTCGTCACCAAGTAGGTCGGAAGCTCCTCGTATTCTATCTCGGCATCGGCTATCGTGGTGTTGCAATCGACGCAGTAGTTGTTTGGACGGTTCGCCATATAGATGAGCCCCTTCTTCCAGAGTTCTATGAATGACCATTGGGTCAGCTTCCGAAACTCCTCCGAGTCCGTCCTGTACTTGTTCTGAAAGTCGCCCGAAATTCCAAGCGCCTTCATGAGGTTCAGCATATACGCTTCAAGGTCATCGAGCGCATACTTGCAAAGGTTGATGAACTCCTCCCTAGGCGTCTTCCTCATCTGAACCCTGTACTTCCGTTCAGCATAGATCTCCACTGGGAGGCCGTTGCGGTCTATCCCGATCGGATACAGGACGCTCAGCCCTCTCATCCGAGCGGCCCTCGCAATCACGTCAATCATCGCATACTGTGTCAGAGCCCCCGGATGCCACGGTTTGCCTGAGGGATACGGTGGTGGGTTGTCTATCGAAAAATTACGATTTTTGTTCTTCTTTGGCTTGAATTCATAAATTTTTTCAGACTCCCAGAGTCGCATGATCTCCTCTTCCAGCTTGGGGTCCCATACCGTCGCTTCAATCTTGGCTAGAAACTGGTTCTGCAAATGGTGTCAGCCACTACGGGCCTCTGGGTATTTGAAGTTAAGAAGGCGTAACCCGCATTTTTCGCTCAAAAACGATTAAGCATTAATAGAAGTTCAGCATCGAATCAGGGGTCGACGATGGCGAAGTGGGAATGTTACCGCTGCTCCTACCTCTTCGAGGGCGATAGCACACCAGAGGAGTGCCCCAATTGCCACTACTCGCTGACCTTCTGGATCGAGCACGTCGAAGAGAAACCATCGACGGTCAGAAGCTTTGTCAAGACTGACCCGCTCACCATCGATGCGAACGAGTCTGCGTACGACGCGGCGAGAGAGATGAGAGAAAACGGCGAGGGAAACGTCCTCATCACCATCAAGGGAGTCCCCGTGGGGATAGTCACGGAGAGGGACATACTCAACAAGGTCGCGGCGGAGGACCTCCCAGCTTCAAAGGTCCTGGTGAGGAAGATAATGTCCTCCCCACTCATCACGGTCGCGGCAGACACCCTACTCTCCGAAGCGATCAAGCTGATGGCGAAGCATCACATCCGAACGCTCGTCGTAACAGACAACGGGAATCCGATAGGCCTTCTCAACCAGAGAGCGATCATCGGCGACCAGTTCCGGGTAGCGAGGAAGGCAGGCGAGGAGGAGGTCTCCGAACCCCAGCTTCAGCAGCTATAGAGAACTCCTTCTGAGCGCCCTGTTCACCGCATTCAGAAGCAGGTAATCCCCTACCCCCACTGAAAGAACTTCACCCACCATGACGTAGAGCAGGCTGAATAACAGCGGCGTCTCCGTCAGGAATGCGAGATATGTTCCTACAATGAAGGTTATCACAAGAATCTCGACAGAAGTGGCGGCGACCCAAGCCCCCCTAAACTTCCTCTCCCCTATCAGCAAAGCCAGGAGTGTGGCCACGAAGTTCGCGATGGTGCCTCCCACTACATCTATCGCGCCGAATGGGCTTGCGAAGAGGTTTCCCACGAGTACCCCAAGAGTCAAGCCGATGACCGCTGGCAACCCGAACAAGACGGAGAGTGGGAGGAGCGCATCCGCCACCCTGACCTGGATGGTCTGGAAGCTGATGGGCGCGAAGAAGACGACGTCTGCCGCGTAGAGCGCCGCAAGCATCGCTGCGAGGGCGATACTCCTCGACCTGCTTCTTCTCGTCTTCTCCATCTCCTCCAACACCGGGATTTATTGGGCGGAACGGGTGGAAGTCCACTCAAACCGCCTAGCCCGCGGCACCTCGTTGATACTTTAAAGCGTTTCACGAGGTCATCTAGCTGACCGGGAAGACTCGCTCGAGTTCCGCAATCTCGCCTTCGCTCAATCTCCATCCACTCGCACCCGCATCCTCAAGGACGTGGGCAGGTTCTGAGGCTCTCGGAATCGGGAAGACACCTGCCTTAGAGGTCAACCAATTCAGGGCGACCTGGGAGGGCGTCTTCGAGCGCCTCTTTGCGAACTCTTCCAGCCTCCTCTCCCCGGAAGCCAGCCTCCCGTGGGCAAGGGGGTAGTAAGCCAGAATCGCGATTCCTTCCCTCTCGCAGTACGGCAGGATGCCTCTCTCGATAGAGCGGTCGAGCAGGCTGTAGCTCATCTGGTTCGATGCCAGCCGCGACTTCTTGAGAGCTGCATTTGCTTCCACAAGCTGTTGCAGCGAGAAGTTGCTGACGCCCACGCTCAATATCTTCCCCTGAGCCAACAGCTCTTCCATCGCGCTCATCGTCTCGGAGATCGGAACGCTTGGATTCGGCCAGTGTATCTGGTAAAGGTCGACGTAGTCCAGTCGCAGCCGTTGAAGGCTTTGTCGGAGCGCCTTCGCCACCGCGTCCCTACGAAGGTGGTTAGGCCAGACCTTCGTTGCTATGAACAGGTCTTCTCTCTTGCGACCTTCGACCGCCTTCGCCACCAGCGGCTCTGAACCGTAAATCTCCGCAGTATCGATCAGAGTCATCCCTGCATCGAGGCCAGCCTTAATCGCCTCGACTTTCTGGGCGGCGTCCCTCCTCCACCCGGGAGTTGCAGTCGCTATCCAGAGCGCGTCATAGTAGGTCCCCATCCCTACCTCCGAGACCTTCCGCCCGCTTCGCCCGAACTCCTTGAAGTTCACCTGCCGAGCCGGTCGAATCTCTCAATTTGACTCTTCCTGAAAGAGAAGTTGGGAGGGCTCGCTCACTCAGCGCCTCAGTGCCAGGTGGAGCCCTCTCTTCACGCCTTCAAGACCCACGGTCCCTGCTGCCCCAGCGCCCCCATTCTGCGTCTAGGCGGAGAGGTGCTGCGTGAGCACCTGGTGTGCGTGCGTCCACGACGGAACGTGAGCGAGCGCGACCTAAAGGCCGTGCGGTGCTGCGTTGACCGCCGCGGAAGCGTCTCCGGTGGTGACCGCTGTCGTCGCTGCGGCTGCGAGACCGCCCAAGGCCGCGAGAGCCATGATGGATACCATCTTTTCACCTCGCCTGAGAAGGGAAGCTCGCGACAGTTAATCCAGCACTTTTCAACGGGATGTAGTACAGTCTTTCCTATTTCGTGGAAGTCCTGGAATTCGCCGCCTTGAGAGGCTCCTCCATCGCTGACACCTCTTTCGGCAGCAGGGAGAAAAGGTCCGGGTGCTCCGACCTCAGCTTGGGGAGGGTTGGCGGCATCAGCCCATTGCGCTTTGCGCGCTTCACGTTGTATTCGACGAAACGCTTCATCGCGCTCATGTCGCCAGAGCTGGAGACGTAGGCCTTGATCTTCTCGATGGCATCCTCTTCATCAAGCTTCCTGACGTTAACCAGGAATGGCGCGAAGACGAGCCAGACGAATCTGTGTCTCCCGTCCGCGATCGGATGCTTCAGAAGCTCGTCGATGTAGTTGTAGCTCCGCCCTGTCCTTGTTCTAGGGACGGGGACATATGTCAGGACTCTCGACCTAAGCTCGACAAGCTGCTTTGGGAACGGCGCCTTCCTCAAGTTCTTCAGACCATCCGATATCGCTCTCTGAGCCGAGTCGCCGAAGAGGTCATTGAGCACGTTATCGGTGAAGTAGACGCGCCCCGCAGAGAGGGCCTGTCTGACAAGCTTCCACCCCTGGGCCTTCGCAAGTTCGTACCTGCTGACCAGGGTGAGGTATTCCTCTACGCCAGCAGAATAGCTGTATCGCGAATCCCCGCTATACTGTATTCCGATTCCAAAGCACTCGCGAATCACGGTAGCCTTGTCCCTAGGGTCTTCCCCCCCGTACAATCTTCGCGACCTCTCCGCCTCCCTCTTCGCGAACCTGCCCAGGAGGAAACTGTCTTGGCTTGCAACGAACGCTGATACGAAGAAACTTGAAAACTCCACCAGCTCAGTGATGTGGGGCTCGTAATTCGCCCTTCCGAGTGCGCTCATCAACCTCGTCTCCGCCTGCCTCACTACCTCCCTGCTGGAGAAGCTCTCCTCGATTGGGATCAAGTCGAAGAACTTCCTCGAGTAGTGAACGAACGGATATCTCAGCATCATCTCCGTAAGTACGGGTTCCTTCTGCGACAGCATTCCCCTCTACCATCTCACCCGATGCTTTAAGGCTCTCTGCCCGTCACTATGAGTCGCCGGTAATCCAGACCGACCAAAGGATCAAGGTGCAGTATTCGTAAGTTCGGGATCTTCTCCTCAAGCATCGGCGCCTAAATTACGGCTCCATAAATAAAGACGTTACTTACCTAAGATACTTATCTTAGGTGTGCAATCCTCTTTAAAGTCAGTCGCTTCCTAATCGCATATGAGTTCGTCGGCTGCGAAGTTGGTCTGGCTGGGGTTCGCGAACATTGGAGACAGGCCCTACCTCGAACAGGACGAGATTCGACCCTGGATTAACGTACTTGACCAGCGAGACGAACTGACGCCGAATTCGTACACTTTGCCGAGAGGAAACTCGCGATGGTCGCGGCTCTTCATGCATAAGGTGGAGAGGTCGATTGGGGATAGAAGGAGAAGGTGACAGAGGGGAGAAAGACGATCGGCCGGAGAGGGATGACGAGAGTCTAGAGGACTACATACGGAAAATCAAAGAGAAGTATCCCGAGCTAGAGGAGCCGCGGGCTAGTGAGCGGTCAGACTCGGAACCCCATTGTGAAGATAGAGGAGCTGAGGAGGAGTTTGCAGAAGACCGTGGGGAGCTGGAGCGTCTCAGGGAGCAAATCAAGGAGAGGCACCGTGAATCGGAAGAATTCGCAGAAGATAAGGACATTCCATGGGACGTAATAGGAGAATACGACGCCCCTTCTGGGGAGGAGCAGGAGACCAAAAGTCTTTCCGACTCGGGTCGAATCAAGGAAACCGATGAAAAGCAACCCGACGAAAGGGTCGTTCACAAAGAGGAGAAAGAATACCTCGAGAGGCAGCCTCCTTACACGGGAAGGATCGACAAATTCCATGCCGAGGAACAACCGGGAAGATCCCATCCAGCAGAGGGTCCAGATCGAGTAGCCAGTGGATTACATGGGTACGGAGCTGAGAACTCGGAAACTCATACGTCAGTCGACGACCGACTAGCCAGTCACTCCCGACCCGAGGAAAGGAACCAAGGTGAGACTGACGATGCGAAAGGAGGATACAGCAAGCTTGAGCAAAACGGCCAAGAGTTTTCGAATCTACGCCAACCTAGTAGGAATCAAGGTCAGCAGAATGAAATGTCAAGCACCTTTGGGAAGGCTGGCGACTTCAAAGAGTTAGAGAATGATGTTAAGACGCCCAATTCTGAAGCGAAACAAAACGACCAGGACGGCTTCCACGGTCTTCCGGAAAGCATTAGCCAAAAGGACGGAGAAAAGGGCAAAGCCAACCTTCAATTCGTTATCTCGGAATCTCGTCTGGAACGAGAAGCTCAAACGAAGCTGGAAAATGGCAAGATATACCAGATCAGAGGAAAGGTTGAAGGTGTCTATGACTTCGAGGTATGTCGTGTCAAGACTGAGGGCACTCCTCTCAACTTGTATGTACCAAAAGAGTACCAAGAGAGACTGAAGGCCGGGGAACGATACGAATTGATTATCTCGTCCATCCAAGAAGTGAAAACCGACCTAAGTCCGGGAGAGGTTCTGACGAACTTGAAAAGCGGAATTAGTAGACAATATCTGATTGACAGTGTTCTCAGGAGCGAGACCGAAGACCTCAAGCTTTTGCGTCAGTCTGGCCGAAGTCTGCCGAACTCGGAAAACAAGAGCATCCAAGAGCCATTCATAACTTCAGTTGCCCACAGTAGCTTCGGGAAAGGGTTTCGACTTACTGTGCGAAAGCACTCGTTCGAAGAGCTAATCGAAACAAGACTGGAGAAGGGTAAGTTGTATGAAATCAAGGCTACCGTGGAAGGAATTGGGAGTTTCAGAACGCATCACCTAGGAAGCGAAAGGCCAACAGTCTACCTCAACATACCCAACGAATTGAACGACAGAATCAAGACTGGCAAAAGATACAGAGTTGCTATCGAATCGATAAGGGAAAAGAGAGAACACAATGTGGAGATTACTTCCCATGGACCAACTATCAGAATCTACAAGACGACGATGGAACTGGCGGGGCTCAAAAGCGAGAATGTGCCAAAACAGAGCGAAATCATCGAATTCCAAGGAACGAACCTCGCCAGACCAGACCTTCCCATCGTGAGATGTTTCGCAACCTACCGGTACCGGGACCGGGCGGGGTCGGCCGAAGTCGACCTTCGAGTCGGTAGGCTAGGCGCCAAACCGAAGGATGTCTTCGAATTTTACAAAATAGCTCGATTCACGATGATTAATTACGTAGAGGAGTTCATGTTACACCGACCACGAGCTATCGAAAACATGAAGCTAGCCTTTCATGAGAGGAAACTGATGATGGACGTGGACGGGAAGAAGTTTCAGTTGCGCGAACCGCGCTTGACCACTAATAAGTTGCAGGTCGTGCTGAGAGCCAAAGTCGACAAATCGGATAAGGAGATCAAATTGTGGTTCGACGGGGAAAAAATCACTCCTAGGTTCTTGCAGAATTGGCCGATCCACAGTTTCAAGGCGTACGACTATGGACTCGAGATTTCGTACTCGATGAGCAGAAACGACGCAAGGACGTTCCGGCTTAACCATGATAAGTTTGACAGACGCTTTCTCATAGACAGGGTAACGTTCCTCCCCACGCCGAAAAATTCAATGGAGCCCTACCGTTTTGAGGTTGCTCCTGAACTTCAGGAGTGCATAAGATTCAGGGTTCTCGCTGAACGTGACCC
>VBPK01000216.1 GCA_005877225.1 Nitrososphaerota archaeon | reverse complement strand
TCTTGAAACAGTTCTGCCCTCTATCTCATATGATGGAGGGTTATTGGCCACATAAAATCTAGGCGCTGCCCCAAGCCTGAACATCATGTACCAGACGCCGAGGCTCAACTCACGGGAGACCGAGGTGCTACCCAGCCATCTCTGCTTTTGACTGCCAGTGAGGTAACCGTCGCCTCGAACGTATCCATTCAGGAACGCACGCAAGACGGTTGGTGATTGATTATGAAGAATGAAATCTGGCACCTTCTTCTTGTAGCAATCTTCTCCCGCTATCTCGCTGAGCAGTACTGCGAGCACGTTGTTGGATGTTGTAATTCGTGTCACTGAGCCCTGTCTGACAAGCGATGTGCTGACATTGAAGACCTTCCTAGCCAACTCCTCAGCCCTCGAGATGAGGTCCGTCTCGTGTGCGCCGAAGGATAGCGAGACCGTCCAGGAGTTAGGTCGGGAGCTGGAGCGTGACACTGAACCTTCCGCGCAGTAGAGCCCCATGAACTCTGCGAGGTCCTCGTCGACTTCCAGATCGCGTGGGACGCCTTCTCCCCGGGACATCTCGAATTTCACTCTCCCATCTCTCTCTTTCAACGTCCAAGTCGAACTTCTCTTCCCCTCCCTCCGCACCTTCGGAATCGCGGCGTGTAGAATCAGGTACGAGTCGAGTCTCCTGGAAGCGATAGAGTCTTTCGCGCTGGGGACGGCCAACATGTCACCGGTGGTGAGCTGGTCAGCCCTCTTCAATTCCAGACTCCCATTGCTCCGGTTGAAGACGAAGATCTTGTGGTTGGGGGTGCACTTGATTTCAGGCAGGTAGTACGGGCGTATGCGGAGCATCTTGCCGCTGTATCTATGCTTGAAGACCCCCTCAACGCGCCTAAAGAACCCGGCGTGACTTAGAACCCTCAAGTTGTCCGGGTGCCCGATCTCTTCTTCGTGCTCTGATCTGTCGAAGATCTCTCCGATTGATATGAGCCCCCTGTCGGTGAGAACTGTCATGTCAGGAGTGAAGCAATAAGAGCAGAGCCAGTTACAGCCGGTGGTTGCGACTGAGAAGATCTTGGAGCCTGGTTTGTAGTGGACGACGGGCTTCTTCTCGATGGGGTCGATGTGCCCTGCGATGACCTTCCCGTAAACAAGAAGATAGAGCTTGCCTCCTACCACCCCCCTGATACCACACAGACCCACCTGTCCCTCTCCTATCTGACACAGCCTGGCACATGCAGTACACTGGACCTTCCCGTTGGTAAGATTGCGGTATAGCTCAGCCTCCTTGCCTGAGGGCTCCGTGAGCCTAGTCGGGACTGCGGCCAACTTCTCGGCTTAGGAGGGCGGTCACCCCTTTATCTTTTTCCGAGTCGGAGGGAGAACACGTCAGCGCTGTAACTAGTTAGTCTACTGCGCGAAATCAGGCTGGCAGTCTAGTGACCAGCTTCATCATCTCAGCGTAGTGGTGCCGAATTATCTCCGACCCCTTGGGGCCCATCATCGCTTCCGCGTTCTTCTTGCACTGTTCGATCGCCGTCGTGATGCCCACCTTCGTCGGCTTTTCGAAGCTCACACCGCACTGGCTGAATACAGTAGTGACGAACTGCCGTACCTGCTGCTTCAGAGCCTCGTCGGTGACCGGCTGTTTCAAAACCCTCGCAAACTCCCTGTTTGCGCTCTCAAAACAGGTCAAGAGCTCGTTCCTGACGAACTGAGGCGTAATCTTGCTCGCGGGAACGGCTGGCGCCTTGTAGGTCGCTGGCACGTCAGGTCGCCTATAACATATGTTATATAAAAGCATACGTACCCTGATCCAATGAAAGAGAAGGGGAAGAAGATTTGAAGGCTCCGGAGCATTCCAGCCGGGTGGACTTGGCCCTCCTTCGTAACTTCGAGGAATCGATTGGGACGAAGGTTCCCCACGTCGAGAAGCGAGGCAGCGGAGGAAGGGTACTCAACGCTACCCCTCTGGTGGACTTGACCGACTTGCTGAAGGAGTGCGCCAAGGCAGTGTACGGGCTCGACCTCCCCGAGAAGGAGTTCAAGGTGTTCGGGAAGCTCGAATCCAAAATCCTGAGCGGGTCGGTGAAGGTGAGGCCGATGGTGCAGATCGTCGAGGACGCGATAAGAGGAGGCAGGCTGAGGAGCGGGCAGCCGGTCTTCGAGGCGACTTCGGGGAACTTTGGAATCTCGCTCGGGCTCTTGGCGGACCTGGGTCTCGATGTGATAGTGCTAGTCAGCAGGAAGTTGCAGGAAGGTGTCTTCGAGGAACTGCAAGGCAAAAGCGTGAAGGCGGTCAACCTCGACGTGGACATCTGCCCCGCCCCTGGGATGAAGGTTGACCTCGACGCTCTTACCGTCAAGGCCGTCTCCGCGAATATCAGAAACCAGCTGAGCCAGTTCGGTCTTGACCCCAACGTCGTGGACGGCTCGCGCCGAGAAGTCGAGGAGCTTCTCGCCCGGCAGGACGTGATAAATCTCGCGAAACTTCTCGCCAGGATCTACCGCGGCTTCTGCCCCGAGCAGTACGACAACGAGATGAACGTCAGGGCGCACGAGACGGTGACCGCGCCCGAGATTGACCAGCAGCTGTCGACGATGGGCTACTCGCTCGAGGAGTTTGAAGTGGTCTGCACATTTGGCACGGGGGGCACCTCTGGGGGGCTGAGCAGGTACGTCGAGAAGAAGTATGGGAAGAGGTCGGTCCGCATAGTCTTCCCCTTGAGCGAGCAGGACGTCGCTGG
>VBPK01000215.1 GCA_005877225.1 Nitrososphaerota archaeon | reverse complement strand
GCTGACAAACAGTGGCCGGAAGTGAGCACCTGCCGGTGTACGGGTCCGCGAGGAGAGCGCCGCTGCAACTGCAATCTACAGGGCTGGTCCAGAAGGTCTCGTTGGGGTCGCAAACCCCGTTACTGTAGGTCTGCTTGAGGAGTGCACAGGCCGATTGAGTCATCAAAGATGGACAAGTTACTTGTATCCCGGCCAGAGCTCTCGGCTTAATCTGATACCCAGCTGGCAACTGTTCGCAGTTGTACTGAGATATGACGGCGGGTCTCTGACAAATGTAATCCAGGTTTCCGGGTAGTGCCTGATTCACAGTCGACTGAACAATCGTCGAGGAACTCGTTGAGGAACTCGTTGAGGATACAGAAGGGCCGGTGGGGACGCCTGGTGAGGCGAGAAGTGCGTAGGCCGCGATGCCGACCACGAGAACAACCGCAACGAGAACGCTAGCGACCAGGGAAGATTTCATCCGGAAAATCAAGGATTTTTGACGTTTCCACTCTATTAAACGTTTTTCTGGGCTGATTCTATCCAGGAATCAGACGATTCGTCGGGCTTCGAGACCTCAAACAGGGTCGCGCCTGTTGAACAACAGAAAACTAACGGCAGTGGCGCCGAAGGCCCAACAGAGAAGCGTTTCCGAGAGGATGAAAGCCGCATTCTGACCAAGGAGATTCTGTATTACGAGCCCGGTTGTACCAAGTTCGTTGATCCCGCCTCCAGTCAGCATCACAGCGAGGAGGCGCGCAGTCTCAGTGGGATTCAGAAGAACCAAGCCTACTACGGAGAATTGACTGAAGGCCAGAGAAACAACGATGCTCAAGAGGCCGAGGTTCGAAAGAACCGTGAACAGGAACCAGGAGAAGATGGCGATTCCGAGCGCTGTTGCCTTCCTCTTGCTGATCACTGAAATCAAAAGGGCCAGACCTAGCATGATCGCGTTAAGCAGGCTCCCTACAACCATCGGGATACTCACCTGCAGATATCGCTCGGCCGAGACGTTGTACGAGATTCCTGCTGCGATTCCATACCCCAAGACTATGATCGCGGATGTCGACAGAAGAAGACCTAGGTAACGTCCAAGAAAGAATTCCATCCTCGACACGGGATTCGAGAGCATATACTGCAGAACTCCCGATTCGCGCTCGTCGACTATGCTGACCGCACCCATGGGGAGGGCTAGAAGCGGAAGGAAGGGAAACGATAGAGTGATCAGATAGGTGAGGTAGACGTCAAGATAGTTGGGAGGAAGGTACCGTACGAAAATCAAAACGAGGATGGGGATATTTATCGCAAGCAGGAAGAAGACCGCTGTAAACATAATCAGCCATTTTGCCCTTATCGACTCTTTGAAGGTGTGCTTCAATATGGCTATGATGGGTCTTCTCTGCAATTAGTTCCCCCCGCCGATCAGCTTAAGGTACTGGGATTCAATCGTCGCGGGCTGTATGAGAATGTCGAGGACATTGCACCCATTGAGGATGGCCTTCGCGAGACTTGCTTTCGCTGACACCTGAACCGGTATTAGCAACCATCCCCCGCGCGTCATCACCTCGTTGCTGTACCCTTCGGCAATCTCTTTCGCCGTGGCCATGGAATCTTCACTTACGCGGACATAGATAGTGTCGATCGCGTTTATCCGCTTCAACAACTCGCCCGGCTGACCCTTCGCCATCATCTTCCCCTTGTCCAGGACGACGGCCTGCTGCGCATGTTCATCCAACCCCGAGAGATGGGTCGCAATGAGGAGGGTCTTCCCCTGCGACGACAAATCTGTCAGCAGGTTCTCGAACTCGAGCTGACCTCTCAGGTCGATGTTCGAGGTGGGCTCGTCAAAGATCATGAGTGGAGGGTCCCCAAGGAGGGCGAGTGCAATCCCAAGCCGCTGCTTCATGCCACTCGAAAGAGAGCCGACTCGCTTGTTCCTTGCATCCCAAAGGTTAACCTGACCGAGCCTGTCTTTGACCTCCTCTCTGCTTCGTCCCTTCAGTTCGGCGATGAGGTAGGACTGGTCCAAGACCTCCATGTTGTCGTAGAATGATGATTCCTGTGGAACGTAACCAACCATCGACTTGGCCGCCTTGTTGTTGTGGATCACATCCTGGCCGTCGACTGCGATCTTCCCTTGAAAGTAGACAAGTCCCATCACGCACCTAATGAGGGTGGTCTTGCCGGCCCCATTGGGACCGAGCAGAAGGGTTGTTGACTTGTCTTCGAGTTCCATTGAGACCTGGTCCAGCGCAGTAAACTTGCCATAGCGCTTGGTGAGATTTTCTATCTTTAGCAAATACGCACTATACTTCTTACTCTTCTTGGCGTCGATTTAAGAGTTGAGATTGCTCTTCATTCAGGCGGACTTAAGATGACACTCAGAACGCTCGTCAGGTTTCGCAAATGACCGCCATGGCCACAATAATGTCCATGGGAATCACCCGCCCTGCTATGATCCTCGTGACGACGAATTGACCCCTCAGTATCCTGAGTAGATTCCCATGAGGGCT
>VBPK01000209.1 GCA_005877225.1 Nitrososphaerota archaeon | reverse complement strand
GGGGTGCCGAAACCCCCATTTTGGAGGAGCCACTGCACGTCAAAGATCAGGCCGTCGAAGACAACAAAAGCCCCTGGGAACCAAACGAAGGGCGACCTGAGATTGAAGACAATCTGGTACGGACCTGTCACATATATGGGCCATGTTGAATCTGTCATGATGCTCATTAGCCGAGAGTTCGGGTTGATGAGGCCGCTCTGCTGCATCAGCGCAATCGTGCTAGGACCGAAGCGCGCCGTCGACATGTCGAAGAAGTTGTAGGACTCCAGCCATGTGCTGCTGTTCCCGGAGAGATAGTAGAATCCGTACATCTGGCCCCAGACTTGGTAGGCGTTGAATGGGTCGCCGTTCGAGAACTGCACATTCTGTCTCAAGTTGAAGGTGTAGGTCTTACCATCCGAAGACACAGTCCAGCTGGTCGCGAGCCCGGGCAGATACTGAATGGTACCTTGCTGATATTCGGCCGTCTCGTTTACGCTCACGAGTGGTTGATAGACCGTGTAGGTCAGCCAGTTCGGCCACGGCAGTTCCGAGAGGGCGTACAGCTGAGTCAGGTCGTCGATGGGCCACACCCACTCGACTATGGCCAAGGTATCGATGCTCTTCGAAGACGGAACGTACGTAGGAAGGAGGCCCGTTGCTCCTCCGCTCGTTTGGACGGAAGTTGTGCCTGACGTGCCTCTAGGGAGTGTGAGTGCGTAGTAAGCCGCGGCTGCTGCGGCGACAATTATGATGAGGATGATCGCTGACACCACTGTCCTAGAAATAGCCTTTCTCTGAATAAACAATTTTTGCTGATATGAGGATGAAAATTATTTAAGGCTTGCCGTAATCCGAAATCTCTTCCCGATCACTCGCTTTAGCATGGAAGAGTCATCTGGAATAGGGAGGGCGTCCGCGACCCTCTTCGCAAAGAACGGTGCGAGCGTGGTTATCGCCGACATCAACCAAGATGGCGGCCTAACGACAGTGAAGGAGATTGCGAGAATGGGAGGGAAGGCGGTTTTTGTGAAGACCGACGTTTCAAAAGCAGACCAGGCGAAGAATTGCGTGGACGCAGCGCTCAGCAAATACGGAAAGCTCGACTGCCTCTTCAGTAATGCCGGGTTCAATCCGGTTGGAACCGTCGTCGATACCAGTGAGGAGCTGTGGGACAGAGTGATGCAGGTCAACCTGAAGGGGGCATTCCTCATGTGCAAGCATTCAATCCCTGCCATGAAGGAGACAGGGAGGGGCTCCATCGTCTGCACCGCGAGTGTGGACGGTATCCTGGCGATACCCAACGAGGCCGCGTACATAGCCTCGAAGGGAGGGCTCATCGCCCTCGTAAAGGCGATGGCCGTTGACCACGCCAGAGAGAACATCAGAGTAAACTGCATCCTGCCTGGCGCTATCAGAACCCCCTTGTACGAGAGCTTCGCAAGGGAGTCAGGAATGCCGCGGACGGGCGGAGACCCTCAGGCGGACCAGCACGCAATGGGCAGAATAGGTGAACCGGAGGAAGTGGCGCAGGTCGCGATGTTCCTCCTTTCAGACGCTCCGACGTTCATGACTGGTGCCGTGGTGCCCGTCGATGGCGGTTACTCTGCGGTGAAGTTATAGAAAGTTCAGGCCCAGATCATCTCGCATGAAGCATTGCCGGAGATCACACTACCGGGGACGATCTTCTTCTCCTCTCCCCGGAGCGGGATGAGGCGATATGGCCCAACTTCCTAAAAGACTTATCAGTATCACGGGGACTCTGCGCTTGGATGAATTTACCTCAGTATGTTCTACGAAGGCTCTTCTTTGCCGTCATCGTCGTCCTGAGCGTAATCACGATAACATTCGTCTTGTCCCACTACGTGGGCTCCGACGTAATCGTCGCCTGGCTGGGCAAATCTGCAGCACTTCATCCTCAGCTTGCCCAGCTCTACGCGGCCAAATATCACCTGAATGAGCCGATCTGGGTACAGTACTATTACTACATAGTCGGCCTCTTGCAAGGTAACTTTGGATACTCCCCTTCACGTGGGTTTCTCCCGGTACTGGCAGTAATAGGGCAGACACTCCCACTCACGCTCCAGCTCGTCTTCTTCGCCTTCGTCATAAGTCTCGGGCTCGGAGTCCTCCTCGGGGCCCTCTCGGCCAGGTACGGTCACACATATGTAGATGGTGGTATCCGCGCCTTCTACCTTGCGGGGTACTCCTCCCCGCCGTTCTTCGTAGCTCTGGTCCTACTGATTGTGTTCGCGTCAATCCTGCAGCTACTTCCGAGCGGTACGGCCGTCGACTCATCCTTGGCCCAGCCGAGCCTGATATCTGGCATTCCAATCTTAGACAGCCTGCTGGAGGGAAAGTGGGCCTACTTCGCCAGTGCGGTCGAGCATGCTATCCTCCCCAGTCTGGCACTCGCGCTCGTGACCTTTGGGGTAATTACCAGGATTCTGAGGAGCTCGCTGATGGAGGTGCTTCAGATGAACTACATACGGACAGCGAGGGCGAAGGGGCTTGACGAGAATGCGGTGTTCTACAGGCACGCGCTCCGCAACGCCTTCATTCCAGTGGTAACCCTCTCCTCAATCATCCTTACGTGGCTCATCACGGGAACGATATTCGTCGAAAACGTATTCGCCTACCCTGGCCTGGGTCAATATGTAGTCACCGCCCTCCTTGGGCAGGATTACCCAGGCATCCTCGCGGCGACCATAGTCTTCGCAGTAACGATAGCAGTCGGCAACCTCGTCGCCGACCTCTTGTATGCCGTCGTGGACCCACAGATTAGGCTCGGGTGAACGGGTAGGTGGAGAGAGGCTCCCAGATATGGTCGGCGAGAACTGTCGCGCGATTGCGGTCGATTCTCGCCATCATGGGGAGCAACCGCGAAGCTAAGATTGGTGCCGTCATAGTCGCAGTCTTCCTGCTCACAGCAATAGTAGTCGGTGTTGCGACGGCTCTCGGCATAACGGTCACTCCGTACGGCCCAGTGCAGACGGACACCGGTCCTAAGCTCGCGCCGCCCTCGCTCTCGCACCTATTCGGGACAGACCTTCTGGGGAGGGACGTCTTCAGCCGTATCATCGTCGCTACGCCAAACGATGTGTCGGTCGGGGTCGGTGTCGTCGCCTTTGCTCTTGTCGTCGGCTTGATAATCGGCTCGATAGCGGCAGTCAAGGGGGGGCTGCTCGACGAGCTCCTCATGCGCTTCACAGACGTTGTCTTCGCGTTGCCCGCGCTCGTCATCGCGATGGTGATCGCCGTCGCCCTCGGTCCGGGAGTGACCAACATGATGATCGCCCTGATGATCATTTGGTGGCCCCCTCACGCCCGACTCGCAAGGGGAGAGGCGCTCAAGGTATCGCACCAGAACTACATCAGGTCTGCGCGCCTAGCGGGATTGGGCACATGGAAGATAATATTCAGACACGTCATACCCAACATCTTCGTTATCATGCTCGTCTACGCGACGCTGGACGTCGGGACTGTAATCCTCGTGTATGCGGGGCTGAGTTATCTCGGCCTCTCGGTCAAGCCGCCCGCCCCCGACTGGGGGGAGATGGTTAGCGCCTTCCAGGACTATCTCATCACAGCCCCCTGGCTTCCCATCGTGCCAGGGCTCATCATCTCGATTGGAGTAATAGGGTTCAGCCTTCTCGGAGACGGTATCCGCGATGCCCTCGAGGCCGGGTAAGAAAATTTGTCTGAACTTCTGGAGATAAAGACTCTGACCGTGAGGTACAGGACCAAGGATGGCTTCGTAACGGCCCTCGACTCGGTCAGCCTCGGGATAGGAGAGAATGAGATGCTCGCGCTTGTGGGAGAGTCTGGCTGTGGCAAAACCACGCTCGGGCTTTCAATCGTATCACTACTGCCACCTGCGTCGTCGGAGGTTGTGAACGGGTCAGTCA
>VBPK01000208.1 GCA_005877225.1 Nitrososphaerota archaeon | reverse complement strand
CTTCGACTACCGAGAGCGTTCCCTTGGCCGACCCGTTGACCGTTCTTCTTGCGGGCCTAGGAGGCGGGCTAGTCGGAGTCGGAGCCTCTTACTACGTATTCTACTCGAAGCCCAAGCCCACGAAGGCTCTCACGCGGGACGAAGGGGGAAGGCTGAAGACCGCCACGTTCTCTTTGGCGGAGCTGGAGCGGTCGAGGAGGGAGATGAGGACCATAGTTCTCGAGAGAGACCTTCTCTCTTCGGCGCTGATGAAGCTCTACGAGGCGGAGACCGAGGGGAGGATAACGAAGGAGGAGAGGGAGATGATCACGAAGAGGTACACCACGCAGATAAAATCGTTCGAGTCGAAACTCAAGGACGTGGAGCTCGTCGTCGAGGTCGGGGAACTCGAGAGGTTGAGGGACGACTTGATGTCCCTCTTCAGGGAGAAGGTACAGAACATCGAGGCGAGGCTAGAGCAGGCCAAGGAGAGGCTCGCTCCCCCCGCGCCTGAGCTGGAGAGGGCGAGGGAGGCGCAGGTGAGGCGAGTCGAGCGCGTGGATGACCTCGAGAAGGTGATCGAGAGGAAGACGGCGAGACCGGAGGTGTCAGAGGCGGAACGGAGGGTGAAGGCGATCCGCGACGAGGTGATGGAGGCCCTCACGAAGCTGGAGCAGATCGACTTAGAGAAGCAGCAGGAAAAGGCCTGATGGAGAAAATCCGCCCTGGACTGAGGGGCGTGGCGGAGAGGGTCGCCCGTTCAATAAACGATACGACTCTCCTTGGGTTGGGGAGCGGTTCTACCGTCGCCGGGCTCCTGGAGGAGCTCTCCCCGCTGCTCGCCAAGAAAGGCGTAAGCGTCAGCGGCGTTCCCACCTCAACCCAGATTGAGATGGTCGCCACGAAGAACGGAATATCTATCGTCCCTTTCATGGGCTCAGTTGACCTCGTCATCGACGGAGCCGACCAGGTCGACAGTAGGCTGAATCTCATCAAGGGAGGGGGAGGGGCGCTCCTCAGTGAGAAGGTCTTGATGAGTAGCGCGAAGAACGTTGCCGTTGTAGCGGGGGAGGAGAAGTTCGCCCCGAAACTCTGCACGGGCGGCGTGAAGGTTCCGGTCGAGGTGGCTCCTTTCGCGCGAAAGAGCGTTAAGGTGAAACTCTCTCAATTGGGGGGTGCCCCTGAGGAGCGTCTCCTCCCGAAGGGTTATCCTTACTTCACAGAGAATGGGAACGTGATTCTGGACACGAGTTTCGCTCCCATCGACGAGCCCGCCGCCCTAGAGGGGAGGGTGAAGAACCTCCCGGGGGTTGTGGAGGTGGGGATCTTCACCATCAAACCCATCACCGTGTACAAGGTGAGGGAGAGCGGAAAATTCGAGGTTCTGGGATGATGATGATTGAGGAGCCTGCCCTCAGTAGGCTTGATCCTTCCCGGCGAGCACGTCTCGAGCGCCACCGGGCGGTTTAGCCGCGCGAATTGAGTAAATTTATATCGGGGCGATTCGCGGCGAATTTGTCAACCTCTTGACGCGAGAAGTCGGCTATAAGACAAGACCAATCGACCAGAACTTTCTGCAGAAGCCGGCCGAGTTTCCGATAACTGGCGAGCACTTCGGTCACAAGGTTCGTTCGGGAGGGATGAAGAGGCTGGACGGGGACGGAAAGCCTTACCCCACCGCGAACGGGATCCATGGCACTGCGGTTGCTGTGGACTACGAGGCCTGCACGGCCGACGGCGTCTGCATGGACGTCTGTCCCGTCTTCGTATTCGAGTGGTTGCTCAACCCAGGGCAGGCGGGAACGGGGAAGGACAAGGTCGTGCAGACGGGGAGTGCGGACTACAATGCGTACAGGAGCGACAAGTCCGATCCGGTGAGGGAACCGGATTGCATCTTCTGCATGGCGTGTGAAACCTCGTGTCCCACCCAGTGTATTAAGATAACTCAGCCATAGGTACTGCAGTACCCTCAGAGTGGAACATATTCTAATCCAATTCCACTTCTCATGCAGAGTTTGCCGTCGGTAATCAGAGCCTAAACCCAGGCTCTGGGATCATCTTGTAGATCTGGTCGAACGTGTCGCATTCACCGAAGTCGTCGTTGAGCCAAAGCAAAGCATGATGGATTGATTCATGGACAAGCACGGAAACAATGTTCCTAGAATTGCAGCCATTGCAGATTACCACACACGGGTCCTCATCTCGACAGAGAAATTCCTCGTGAACGGCAAGGCACCCGAACAAGGATGTCAAGATGCGTTCATGAACTTCCTCGTCCGCTCGTCTTGCTGCTTTCCACTGCAAAGTGCAAAGGACTCGACGGGAATCAAGCAATCGTAACGCCTCGAGAAATCAATCTCTTGCGGATTAAAGCATCCACGAGGTACGATTGGGCGACGAACGTCAGCGCCCAAGGGCAAGATAGCTGACCGAGAAGCTGTGGATGCCGCGATTCTTGATTCGAGTTGTTTTCGTTTGAAGACATTCCACTGCCAAAGCCTGGACGCTGCGGAGGAAAGAAAGAGGGAGGGGTTACGTTTACCGGGTGTTTCTTTAGGAATTCTTGCTCAGCTTCTTTGACGAATTGGATTCTCTGTTGCTTGAACTTGTCTTGGAGTTTCTGGACTCTGCTTTTGACGTTTTCCCACAGTTCACCTTTAGCTATTGAAAGGGCTAGTTCAGATCTCTCTAGTTTCTCTTGATGTCGTAGCGAGATTCTTCGAATTAATGATTGCGAGTTTTCGAAGTTTGCAATCATCACCCGATA
>VBPK01000207.1 GCA_005877225.1 Nitrososphaerota archaeon | reverse complement strand
GGGTCGCCGAAGAAGGTGTCGGGTGCTGCCTGGACTTGATTCGTCACGACCACGGCGACGTTGTAGACCTCGGCCGTGCGCAGGAGTTGATGCATGAACCGGTTGAGCCTCTGCTGCCTCTCGGCGAGCGTCCCCCTTCCGAGGAACTCCGCCCTGTAGTGAGCGACGGCGCTGTCGAGGAGTACGATCTTCACTCCGTTGGGTTCTATCATCCTTCCCATGTCCTTCACGATCAGCTCCTGGTGGGCGCTGTTGTAGGCGCGCGCTACGGTTATTCTCTTCAGGATTTCTTGAGGGTCAAGCCCCCTCGCCCTCGCTATCTCGGCAACCCTCTCCGGCCTGAAGGTCCCCTCCGTGTCGATGTATATCGCCCCCCCGTCCAGCCCGCCCTCCCCCCTAGGCATCTGGACGGTGCAGCAAAGGGTGTGGCATATCTGCGATTTTCCTGACCCGAATTCACCGTAAAATTCGGTCATCGCCCATGTCTCGATGCCGCCCCCAAGGAGGTCGTCGAGATTCCTCGAGCCAGTGCTGACCCTGTCGATCGCCTTCCTCTTCTCCAGAAGGTCAGAAGCGCTGATGAAGTCAGGCTCCAGCTTCCCCATCTCGACAAGCTTCTTCCTCGCCTTGTTGTTCAGCTCCACCGCCTTCGAGGTGTCTATGTCCACAGCCTCAGCGATATCCGTAGGACTCGCGGTCGCGAGGTCCAGAATCGTGTATATCCCCGCATCGTTGAGCTTCTGTTTAGTGGCGGGCCCCACACCGGGCAGGGTCGTGAGGGCGAGCTCCTCATTCACTTCTTCCATGCGGGAAGTGGACTCGAATTCCTGTAATTAAGGCTTAAGGGGAGATTCTCGTCATCGTCCTGGGAAAGAGACCGGCCGCCCTGATGTGCTTCAGCCCCGCGATCCACCTCGTCGTCCTCTCGACGCCGATCCCGAAACCGGTGTGCGGAGGCATCCCGTACTTCCTCAACTCGAGGTACCAGGAGAGGGACTCAGCAGAGAAATCCTGGCTCCGAACTCTCTCCATCAACTCCTCGTATTCGGCGATCCTCTGCCCGCATGTCGCGATCTCACCAACCCCCTCGGGGGCGATGAGGTCGGCCGACCTCGTCACCTTCGGGCGGTCGCGATACGTCATGTGGTAGAAGGACCTCGCGCTCAAAGGATAGTCGGTGATGAAGAAGGGTGATTCATGGCTCAAGCTGATTATCCTCTCAGCCTCGGTTGTCAGGTCCTCCCCCCACTCGAAGCTCGCACCCTTCCGTGCAGCAAACTCTCTCGCCTCGTCGTAGGTAATCCTCGGGAGGGGGAGGCTCAGCTCCTTCAAGCTTCTCCCCAGAATCCTGAGCTCCTCCTTCCTCCTCTCCAGGACTCTCTTTACGATGAAGGCGAGCAACCCTTCGAGTAGTGCCATGTTCTCGGGCTGCTCGGTGAACGCCTGCTCTGCCTCGATCATCCAGAACTCCGTGAGGTGCTTTGCGGTCCTAGACTTCTCGGCCCGGAAGGCGGGCTGGAAGATCCAGACTTTCTCCAGCGCGGGGAGCGCGGCCTCCTCGTAGAACTGGGCGGACTGGCTCAGGTAGGCCTTCTTCCCGAAGTAGTCGACTTCGAAGAGCGTCGAGCCGCCCTCGACGGCGGCCTGGACAAATGTGGGGGCGCTAATCAGGACGAACCCCTTCTCCCTGAAGTAGTCGAAGCTCGCTCCAATGACCTCGGCACGTATCTTCATCGTCGCGATCACCTTTCTTCCCCTGATGCTCAGGTGACGCTTGTCATAGAGATAGGAGGCCGACTTCGCAGCCGATTTCGTTATCGGCCACGTCTCGGCGCTCGCTATGATAGTGAAATCTTTCACCTGGAGCTCACGTCCCCCGGGCGCCCTCTTGTCCTCCCTGACCACTCCCTCTGCTGTCACCGCAGACTCCCTCGTCGCAGACTTCATCGCCACGAAGACGGAATCCGGGGTCGTGCCTTTCTTTGCCGAGAGCTGAACGTAGCCGCTCCCATCCCGCAGAAGAAGAAAGACCACACCTCCGACGGTACTCTTACTGACGACCCATCCGTTGAGCTTCACGTGAGCCTCGGCCTTCGCGCTCATTACTTCCGCGGCGTTACTCGCTCGAACCACCCTCACTCCGACACCTGCGGTGAAAGCGCGCGGTTTCTCGTCTTAAAAATATGTCCGACTCCAAGCCAAGGGTTAAATTAGC
>VBPK01000206.1 GCA_005877225.1 Nitrososphaerota archaeon | reverse complement strand
CTGAGGGCGCTCAACGTATCGTACGTCCACGTCGCGAGTGGGTACTTCTACGTTGTCGCTCCCTTGGTGAACGCGTGCGGTCTGCCGGGAAGTCCCAGCGACTATTATCAAATCGGTTCGAGCCAGACCCTCCCAGTGATAGAGCCCCCGGCGCGGTCGCTCTTTCTGAGCCTGATGCTAAACGAGAGCTCGTCTCTGTCGCCTCACTTCAAGCTTGTCTATTCCTCAGATTATCCGGTGGCAGTCAGGCTCTACCAAGTGCTTCCTCCATAACCGGCGGTCCGCAGGCTCTGGGCTCCCAATGTTTATGACGCCCTCCCATTACAGCTCGCTGAATGAAAGAGGACCCAGTGATCGACGTTACCAGGGTTTCTGACAAGGGTCAGGTCGTGATACCGAAGGAGATCAGGGACAAGCTCGGCTTCAAGGAGGGAACAAGACTCATCGTCGTAGCGACTGAGGACGCTGTCGTTCTTCAGCGTATCGAGGCCGTCGCTGGAAAGATCCGGGTAAGGGAACTGATGGAGAGAATAAAGTCAATAACTTCGAAACTGCGATTCGGCTGACCTGAAGATACAGCTAGTCAAGGTGCGTTGTCGCCCGCCGCCTACACAGAGGATTTCTATGGAAGAAATGATATCTACATTTATGAAGGAGTGGGTCGAGAAGTGTCGGGGTTGGAACGAAGAGCCGCAGACCTGCTGGAACTCTATGGGCTCTCTGAACGCGAAGCGCTAGTCCTCCTTCACATAGTGAAGCGCGGTTCGAGCAGCGCCGGTGAGATCGCGAAGGCGCTCCAGCTGCGGAGGGTTGAGGCATACAAGCTCGTGAAGAAGCTGGCCGAAGATAACCTGATTCACGCTTCGGCCGGGAAGCCGGTGACCTACAGCTCACAGCCTCTCGAGTCCTTCATCACAACGATAACAGGGGCGCAGATGCAGAAACTCAAGGGGATGGAGATGGCGAAAGAGGAGCTCATCACTCTGAGCAGAAATCTACCAAGGAGCCATTCAAAGGCTTCGAACCAGCAGTTCAGGATGATTCAAGGCAGGGAGCAGATTTATGGCCACCTCGGGAGGATGGTGAGGGGAGCATCAAAGTCAGTCGACCTGATATTGACGCGGAGCGACTTGGCGCTCTCTCACGTCGTAGGGTTGATGGACAGCCTGAATCAGGCCGCGGATAGAGGCACCAAGGTCCGCCTGATAAGCCGCGTCGATGAGTCCACGATGGAGGCCGCAGAGGGACTCTCGAATAGGTGTGATCTCAGGCACTCGAACGAAACGGCGCTCGGCAGGCTATCGGTGGCAGATACGTCTCAGACTCTAATCTCGCTCGTCCTCGATAAGTCACTGGGGAAGAGAAACGCGAAGGACGTCGCGATATGGTCAGACAGCGGTGACTTCGCCGGGATGATGGGTTCGCTCTTCGATACGGCCTATCGTGCTTCTGTCCCGAGACAAGGAAAGTTGAGGGTCGTCGGAGCATCGGAAGAGACTGCGGAGTAGTCGCACTGCGCTGAGTTTTGTTTCGGTAAGGGCCCCCGGGGCTCTCAGGCGGGAGGGCACCTGGTGACGAGCACGCGCGAGAGCATAGCAGCGCGTGAGGCGGAAACTACTCTCCCTTCGCGCTTGTAGCACAGGCACGCCGACTCGAAGAAATGCAATGCGTCGGAGGCGGAAGCAGTGGGATGAGTCCCCAGCTCGAGCAGGCATAAGTCCGCGGCTGTCTCGTACCAGCCTCCCGCTTCATCGAGCTTCCCCACCCTCTCGAGGCAGCCGGCGATCCATTCGCAGAGTGCAACCCATTCGCCCGTCGACACCGATTCAAGCAGCTCTGTCCTCAGGGCCTGCGCAGCCGTGTCGTACTCCCCCAGCTCTGAAAGAGCGTACGCCCTGGAGATGCTTCCCATCTTTGGCTCTGACTCTTCACATGAAGTAAAGAGAGTCGAACTCTACAAAGATTGATTCGACTGTGAGTTTTGAAGAACGAATGAGACGGATGTCAGCTCCCGAGGAACCATCTTTCTATCTTCTCCCTAATCCCTGACGGGCTGATCGGAGTGGTGTCGATCTGGAACTGAAGGTCCAGGTTCTTCAGCGCTCGTGGATAGTTTGGACCTCTCCCCACCCGGACGAGGGGACGGTTCGTGCAGAACCGCAGAACCGAGTCGATGAACTTCGCTCCGTCCTCCGGCGAGCCACTAAGGGAACATCTGAAGGTCATTAGCTCACCGGTATCGGCGTCTCTAGCCAGCCAGAAGAATCCGACTCGTCCTTTGAACCTTGCCTCGGTCTCGTCGATCGCTATGCATCGTCTGTGCTTCTTCTCTGTAAGAGGAAGGGCTTTCGTCATCGCCGTGAAAGCGTCATGTACTGCGACGTATGAGACCCCACCCGTTAGCTCCGATGCTCGCCGGTAGGAGAAACCAGATGCGCAGAGTATCGCCGCCTGGACCTTCCTCTCGATCGGGACCTTGTTTCTCTTGAAGACATTCCTGCCCCTAGCCCACTCGCAGACTATCTGTGTCACGGTTGGCGGGGGGGCTGATGCCAAAAGTCGACTGTTAAGATAAGAGCAGGCGATGATAAATAGGGTTTAAGCGAATTATCTTAACAGGACAGTTAAGGGCCGCTGACCCGCCCCCCACCCCGGGTGTTAAGATAAAGATGGATTTAGCATCTACAAGCCTTATTTACGATGTTTCAAGTGTAATATCTGAAAATGGAACTCAGCAGTGAGGGGCAGGACTTCCTAGAAAG
>VBPK01000214.1 GCA_005877225.1 Nitrososphaerota archaeon | reverse complement strand
ATCGGGGATGATGAAAGTTTCGCCGTACCTCTCCTTGATCGACTCGAGCTGGTCCTCATACCTGCATAGAGCAACCAAGTTGCAGTCCTTGAATTCTTTCGCGAGCCTCCCGAGAACCGTGTCCCCCCAGCTCTCGCTCGTCCCTCGCATGTACGGCGCGTACGATTCCTCGAGGCGAACCACTATCGTCTTCCTATTCCTGCCTAGATGGAGGTCCAGATTTCCATCGTGCGGCCTCTTGAGCCAAGCCGCTGGGTCTAGAGCCCGGTACCGTGTGATGTTCCTCCTGGTCATTCCGAAAACTCCCCATGCGGAATAAGGGATGATCCACGGTGTGAGTAGATGGTAGCTCAACGGAAGCGACAGTTTCCCTGCAACCAAAGAGTGGGGAGAGTCGTTCACGGCCACGTGTCTGATGCCGAGACCAAACGAGATGCGCGCGCAGTCTGCAGATGCGACGGAGACAGAAACATCAGGTCCAAAACTCTCGACGAGGGGGAGAAGGTCCTGCTGTCTCTCCAGACTCGCCTTCAGCTGGAGGTCGCGCTCTTTGCCCCCTCGCTCCCCGACATACGTCAGGTCGAAACCGTGCATCTTGGCCAGCGGCTCAACCTCTCGGTAATGGCGCGAAGTAGCAAGCACAGCGCCGCCTTTCTTCTTGATAAGGTCGACCACGGGCTTGAAAAACAGGACTTGTTTTGGAGTGAGGACATCGACCCAGACGCGCCCGACGGCCAACTGTTTGTTCGGGACGTTCTGAGTTATTTAACCCATCTTTCTTCGGTGGTGTCCAACCTTCGTTTGGGTTAGGAGATCTTGAAGTGAGGCTAGGAGCTAACAATAGACGAATGATTCACAATTAATATTAGGATGAAGGCGGCAACTAACGCAGCAATGAGGCGCAAGGGCGACATTCTACTGCTGATTATGGCCGTTGCCTTCTCATTCTCGTTTTTCGTTCCCCTAGCGCCGGTTGATTTCGGTAAAACTTGGGGAGCTATTTGTCATCCGGATACTGCCCTCTGTGGTTCCAGCGTCGCAATGCTCTTTCATGGGTACGGCTCCCTCACTTACCAATTGTTCGGAGTCGGCGGAGCATGGTATAGCGACAAGTATGAGATTTTACATAACGGTTGTTACGTCGCGAATGGCATTACTCTCCTCTGTACCAATTCGTGGAAGCCGGGCCCATATTCTCCTCCGTAGTAGAGAGCCGTATCAGAAAGCGAGGTAGTGCGTTATCACCAAAACGCAAACTTGACAGAGCCTTTTCTTTTGCGAAAGACCATTTAGGATGGCCGAGAATCCTTCAACTACTACACGAACCATCCTATGCGCCTAACCGGCTCTCTTCTCTTGCCTGTACGCCTGAATCTCTTTCAGGACCGCCTTCTGGGTGGGCCTTCCCTTCCTTCCGTATCCTTCGTCAATTTCTTTGAACAATTCCCTCAGCTCGTCCCTCTGCGGCTGTAGACGCAGCTTCGTCATGATGAGCTTGTCCCCCATGCTGTAGACCGCCAAACGCGACTTGGGGGCTATCTTCAGTCGCCGCCGGAGCTGGAGAGGGATGACGACTTGACCCTTCATCCCAACGACGGCTATATCGGGTTCGCTTTCCAACTATTTTGACCCAGTATGACTTTGGTAGCCGGAGTAGAAATGGATTTGCCAGCGCCTTCTGCACTCTCCAATCCGTCCCTCGTCATGAGGTGCTGATGGGATGAAGGATGTGAACTAGGCGAGCTGTGTAGGGCGCGACCTCCACACGAACCAAAGCATTATTACGTCATCGTTGAAAACCGGATAGAGAGCCCGGGAAAGTGCAGAAACTCAAGGTAGCGATCTACGGCCAGACGACTGAGGGGTACAAACTCGCCGCGAGACTCGTGGATAAGGCGAGCGTCACGCTCATCGACGAGACTCTGCAGATGGCGACAGAGGTCGACCAGCGCTTCATCAAGAGCCACCCGGACCTCGACGAGCTGATGAGCAGCGAG
This sequence comes from Nitrososphaerota archaeon, assembly GCA_005877225.1. Lineage (GTDB taxonomy): Archaea > Thermoproteota > Nitrososphaeria > Nitrososphaerales > Gagatemarchaeaceae > TA-13. The sequence continues at coordinate 948 of VBPK01000214.1, read as the reverse complement.
ACGCTGATGGACCTCAAGCCGATCGAGAGCGCCCTCGCCGACGCGAACGTAATCTTCTTCACCCCGAAGCTCCGCCGCCCCTCCGAGGAGTCGCTAATCGAGTCGACCTCGAAGCTGCGGGACCTCTCGAAGTACGTCTCGAAGGGGACGACTGTCGTGAACGCCCTCCCAACCGGGCCCGGAGGGAACTCGGAGAACATCGTCCTCCTCGAGAAGCAGACAGGCCTCACAGTCGGGGAGTCGCTAGAGTACGCCTACACCCCGCTGCACCCGCGCAGCGCCGAACCGGCCGTCGTCGCCTCGATCTCAAGAGGGAAGGATGGGCAGCCTCTGGAGGCACTCGGCTTCAAGCTAAACTCCCAGAGCGTCCTCGCCGCCGAGCTTGGGTATGTCTCGGATGTCTTGATCGGGGCCGTGTAGCTGGCTAGTGAGATCGAGCTGAGGAAGAGGGCGAGGGAGGCCAAGATAGGGTTTCAGACAGCCGGTGATGACGTCTACCTCGATGAATTCTCCCCTCATCTCTATGAGCTGAAGGCAATACAATCGAGCGACGAGGCGGGGGAGTCGATATCCTACCTGGCCGGGACAGCGGTGAAGAGCTTCGAGAATTATGTCAGATACGTCGTTGACGAGGCGAGGGAGATGCTGAAGGAGAAGGAGCTGAAGGCGAGCAGGACGCGGATCGTCGTCCTCTGGAACCTCGATAAGTACGAGATGAGGGCGGATAGGCTGCAGATGGCCGAGAGCATCGTCCAGAGGCTTAGGGACTACGTCTCGGATGTTGACAGTTTGAGCGGGCCCAACCTGAGCGCGGGGTCGGAGATCCTCGACTCCCAGAAGCACAACCTCGTGATCGTATGCTCGAAGGGCGACAGGGAGATTGCCAATCAGTCGAGGAAGAACTCGAGGGGGGTGGGGGTCTCCCTCCTCTCGGCAACGGGAAGCCTC
>VBPK01000006.1 GCA_005877225.1 Nitrososphaerota archaeon | reverse complement strand
CAGCTTGTGCGTCCGCAGCAGTTCGATGACTTGCCTTTCCTCCCGCGTCAGTTCTATGTCCACGGTTTGTCCCCCTTGACTCGCCGCAGGATTATTCACGTCATTCTTTCGTGTTTCCATGTAGTTCTCCTCGTTCCGTTTTGAAGTGGCTGGTTGTTTTGTCGACCTGGTTTGCTCTGTTTGTGGTTTGTTTCTCTATCCGTTTGGATAGAACTTGGCTTGTTCCTCCACCCTTTTCCTTTTCAAGGCGGAGATTGACTGGTTCGAACCATCTAGGTTCATTGGCTGACAGAGTTTTTTCATAACCCCGTCTCCTCTTCGACTCCCGGCCGGGTTGCCTCATCGCGCGCTCAAGGCCTAAGGAGACACTGTCGCCGACCTTGACCTCGGAACTCAATCGAGGGCCGCGTGAGCTTATCAGGGCCAGGAAGCGCGTTCGGTATCACCTGACGAAATATGTTCGTGGAATATTTAACCCCCCATATCGGTACGGAGCCCAATCAAGGTTCCTACGTGTACGCGGTCGTTCCGGCGAGCTACGCTGTGGTGAGTATCGGGATCACCCCGGGACCCGGGTACGGAGTGACAGGATTGTACCCAGGACTGATAGCGGACGAATATCTTTGGCCGGCGAAGGGAGGGACGACTTCGCCGTCCATAATGACCAATTCCACGCTCTGGGCAGAGATTTCTGTAAGTCTCACCCCATAGATAGATTACAATTGCGAGAAGACTTACTTACCACCTGCGGCACACGCAGCGAAGAAGTTGAAAGTTGAGTAAAGCTCCAGAATCTCACAACATCTACGAGCTGCCACCCGGATTACCCGTTCCGATTGACGATGGAGCGTGCGCGCACCTTCCCGGAATGCCGATGCCATCTGCGAAGCTTCACTCCACGTCCGGGAAGATCGTAGATGTGGCGTCAGCCTCGAAGCAGAAGGCTGTGTTCTTCTTCTTCCCCGCAGCAGGAAGACCGGGCGTTCCCTTACCGGTCGGTTGGAACGAGATCCCAGGAGCCCGTGGATGCACCCCCCAGATCTGCTCCTTCAGAGACTCCACCGCAGGATTTCGGGTGCTGGGGTTTCAGATTTTCGGTGTCAGCGCACAACGTCCCGTGGATCTGATGGAGATCGCACATCGCAACAAGATTCAGTACGAGCTCTTGAGCGACTCCGAACTGAAGCTTGCGAAAGAGCTTCGTCTCCCGACGTTCGGAATAGAGCCTCCCGACCAGCTCTTCCCCAAGACCTGCATCAAACGACTCACGCTCGTAGTAGAGGCCGGCAGAATCCGGAAGGTGTTTTATCCCGTCTTTCCCCCCGACAAGAACGTTGCTGAGGTTCTCTCCTACCTAACTGGCATCGGCGGGAAAGCGCCGTATGCCATAAAGTGACGATGGTAGCTAGCACTACCGAGGAGGAGCCAAAACGATTGCCTGATACTCAGTTGTGCCCTTGCTGCGGAGGAAAGATGGATGCAATTGACAAAGCGGAAGGTCGCATCGAGCTTAGGTGCCAAGGATGTGGTATGAGCGAGGTTCGAATCCTCTGACCAGCGGGCGCGAAGAGAATTCGGGGACGCTTAAGCTGTCACTGTAGGGTGAAGCTCGCCTGGATGGTTGTATTGCCCGGGTTCTGTTGGTTCTGTCCGCTCCAGTAGGATAGTGTCATCTCCACAGAGATGGTTCCCGGGTGGACGACCTGGTATGTTACACCACTCCAACAGCCCGGCGTCAAAGCACTCCCCGAGTCTCCGGGATTCATGGCGGCGATGAACTCCGCGCAGAGGCACCTTACCCCCGAATTCTCGGCGATGACGGAGGTCGCACCTATCGTGGCTGAGAGGGAGCTCCCGCAACCCTTCGTCACGTACACCGCCTCACCACCAATGTTCTTGTAGGCGACGTAGAGCGTCAGGTACACCTTGCCGGTCGCGTAATCCTTAGTTGTCTGGGCGCTCACAGACGAGACTTGAAGCGGCGCGGACGGGGAGAATGAGAAACTGCTCGCGGATGTCGTTGAAACGGTTGAAGACGTGGTGGTGAAGGAGGTCGACGTGGTCGTTGTGGAACCTGCAGCCGGCCCCAGCGAGGCGTATTGGGTCGCCGCTAGAAGAGAGACGACAACCACCGCGAGGACCGCCACCAACGCCGTCTGTTCTCGAATCATGGCCCATGGTTGTCAGTGGAGGGATTAGAACCTAGCTTCTCGAACTATCGTTTCAATCCGTAGAACGCCTCATTCCTTGGGAGAGGCTTCCGACGGCCATTCACTTATCATCCTCACGTTGGGAGGCTGGCGAGATGTCACAATCGAGCCTGACGAAGAGCTACACCCTGCTTCTCGCCCTCAGTGTTATCTGGGGACTCGCCTTCGTGGCGATAAGAAGGGCCGACTTTGACCTGTCTCCAGTTGACCTGACGCTGCTGCGGTGGATCATAGTGAGCGTGGCATTTCTTGTCCTCGCACCCTTCATCGGGAAGCTGAAGGTGCCCTTCCAGAGAAAGGATCTGCCCAGGTTCCTCGTTGTCGCTCTGTCAAACGTAGTGATTTACCACCTCTCCCTGAACTACGCTGAGTCGATCGTCTCCGCCTCCCTCGCGGGGCTCTTGATTTCGCTCGGACCCGTCTTCGTCGTCGTATTATCGAGATTGTCCCTGGGGGAGAAGATTGGGGGAAGGCTGATTGTTGCACTACTCTTTGCGTTGGCGGGGGCAGTTGTTCTCTCCGCGGGCGACACCCTCTCCTTCGTTACGCTTACGGGGCCAATCGCCGTAGTCGTCACAGCCCTTGCGTACGCGGTGTATGCGGTCCTCTCGAAGCCGCTGGTGGGAAAGTACGGAGCTGTACCGATGGCGATCTGGGCTTCGCTCGCGGGTACGACGATGCTTCTTCCCCTCCTCTCGGGAAGCTTCTTAGCGGATGTCTCCCGTCTCACGACCGAGGGATGGATCTCCGTCCTCTACCTTGCCCTGCTGAGCACCGTGCTCGGCAACACCATCTTCTACACCCTGGTGGGAAGGAAGGCGGTTTCTACCCTTTCGATCCAGCTGTACTTGATCCCACTCGTCAGCGCGCTGGGGGGCGTTTTCTTGCTGGGGGAGGCTGTAACTCTCTACCTCATCTTCGGTGGAGCAGCCCTACTGGTGGCCGTGGCTCTCGCGACAGGGACGAGGCCTCCTCGCTGAAAATCAAAAGCGTTTTATCTGCGCCGTCGCCAAGCCAACAAAGAGGACCCATGGAAGAGGACACAGAGCTCAAGCTGATTACGCAGCGAAAGCTCGCCCAGATGAAGAGGATTGCAGCGACGACGACGACGACGACGACGACGAGCGCGAAGCCGCAGAAGGCCGAGAAGACCGACCGTCAGGTGGTTGCGAAGATGCTCGTCGACAGGGGCGACGAGGTCCTCGAGGCAGCCTACTCGTACTACCCGAACGAGACCGACCGCATCGTAAGGGAGCTCTCAAGACTGATTCGAGAAGGGAAGTTCAACGAGAAGATATCGGGGGGTGAACTGTATAGTCTCTTCCGAAATCTTGGGCTGAGGTTCAAACTCAACACTTCGATGAAGGTGGAGGAGAAGGGGAGGCTTATCGATATAGGCGAGAAGTTCAGATTGAAGAGGGAGGGAGAGGAGAAGGCTTGACCACGACGACTGCGAAGGAGAGCGTAACAAACGGAATAAGGTCGAAGGTCTCCTTCCGGCCGAAACCGAAGGACCCAATTCTCGTCTGTGGGTTGCCCGGGAGCGGGTACGTGGGAAAGCTCGGGGTTGACCACCTTATCACGACCTTCAAGGCGAAGAGGATGGTCGAATACCAGTGCGACAGCTTCCCTCCTCAGGTCAACGTGAAGGAGGACGGGAGGGTCGAGCCCCTAAGAGCGGAGGTGTACTACGCACCAACGGGACAGGCGAACGACCTTCTTGTCTTCACCGCGGATGCTCAGCCTACCACCTCAGAGGGAGAGTACGAGCTCTCGGAGATGGTTGTGAAGCTGGGGAAGTCCTACGGTGTGAACACAGTCTACACGCTAGCCGCCTACATCACCGGGGCCTTCTCCAAGATGCCGCGTGTCTTCGGGGCAGCGACCTCCGTGAACCTCCTGGAATCCCTCACGAAGAGCGGGGTGCTACTGATGAAGGAAGGGGGGATAACGGGGATGAACGGGCTGATGGTCGGGATGGCGGCTCTCAACGGGATGGAGGGAATCTGCCTGCTGGGAGAGACCTCAGGATACGTGATAGACGCAGGAGCTTCCCAGTCGGTTCTCGAGGCGCTCTCGAAGTTGCTCAAGCTGAAGATAGATGTTTCGAGCCTAAAGGCTAGGGCGGAGGAGACCCAGAACGTGATAAGCCAGCTTCAGAAGATGACGGAACAGGGGAGAGAGCAGGCCGGGCCGGAGAAGAGGGAGCCCCAACCGGGCTACATCAGCTAGCGGATCAACCCTTCACGTTCCCGATTGGCCTGAGGGCGACGACCTTCTTCGAAATCCCTGCGCGGTCCATCGTCTCCACGACCTGGGATATGTCCTTGTAGGCCATCCCAGCCTCCTCTGCTAGGCCGTCCATTGTTGCTGCCTTGACGTAGATCCCCTTCTCCTGCATCTTCCTCTGAAGGTCGTGTCCCCTGATGCTCTTCTTCGCTGCCGTCCGGGACATCGTCCTACCTGAGCCGTGGGCGGTCGAGCCGAAAGTCTCCTCCATCGCCCTCTGAGTCCCCACCAAAAGGTAGGAGCCCGTTTCCATCGAGCCTCCGATTATCACCGGTTGCCCGACGCTCCTGTAAGGAGGAGGGATGTCGGGGTGGCCGGGACCGAAGCTCCTCGTCGCCCCCTTCCGATGGACGATCGCCTCGACTGTGCTGCCGTCGTAGGTGTGCCTCTCGACCTTTGCGATGTTGTGGCAGACGTCGTAGACGAGGTGCATACCCAGCGCCTCGGGGTCCCTGTGGAAGACCCGCCCGAACGCCTCCCTAATCTTCTGAACGATTACCTGGCGGTTGACGAAAGCGAAGTTCGCGGCGCAAGCCATCGCTCCGTAGTAGTCCTGCCCTTCTCTGGAGTTGAAGGGGAGGGATGCGAGCTCCCTGTCCCTCACCTGGATTCCCGCTCTCTTCATCCCGCCTTCGAAGTTCCTGACATAATCTGTCGCGATCTGGTGCCCGAAGCCCCTGCTTCCGCAGTGGATCATTACGACGACCTGGTCTTCATGGACGATCCCGAAGTGCTGAGCAAGAACCTGGTCGAAGTGCCGGGCTGGGTCCACGACCTGAATCTCGAGGTAGTGATTCCCCGACCCCAGAGTTCCGAACTGGCTGATGCCGCGGCTTTTCGCCTGCCCGCTCACCTTGCTGGGCTCGGCGCCTTTGATGTACCCTCCCTCCTCGACGTGGCTGGGGTCGTCCTCCCACGCAAGGTCGTGCTCGGCGCACCACTTCACACCCCATTTAGTTATCTCCTCGAACTGAGTCTCTGCAAACCGCTGGGTTCCCTTTACCCCGACACCCGCGGGAACGAGCTGGAACAGGAGGTCGACTAGCTCCCGTACCTTCGGCTTCACCTCGCCGAGCCTCAGGTTCGTCCTGAGTAGGCGCATCCCACAATTGATATCGAAACCTATCCCCCCGGGAGAGATGACGCCCTTCTCTACGTCGAAGGCCGCGACCCCGCCGATCGGGAAGCCGTACCCCCAGTGCGCGTCCGCCATCGCGTAAGAGTAACGAATTATCCCGGGTAGGCAGGCGACGTTGGTGACCTGCTCGAAGACGATCCTGTCCATCGCCTGGAGGAGCTCCCGGTTTGCGTAGATCCGTGCAGGAACCCTCATCCCCGGCTTGTAGCTCGGTGGAATCTCCCACAGGACGTCGGAAACCTGTTTCATAGCAAAGTTGCTAAGCAAGAACCATCCCTGCTGGTGCGACGGCGTCCGCGACTATAAGTCTTTGGCGCTGTGGCTAGATGTCGAGGACGACGGTTGCTGAGAACCCCTTACCGGACCTCTTGATTCCGAAGAGGTGCGTTGTCACCGCCTTTACGTCGTTTCTCAGACGATGCCTCTCCCTGTCGATCAACTCACCTCTCGCCACGCACTTCAGTTTCCTTCCTGACTTGTCGAGGGAGACCAGGAACTCTTTGAAGAGGATAGATTCGACGTCCTTCCTGATTATGAGGTCTGTCAGAAAGTCGTAGAGGAGGTTCTCGGTGCTATCAGATGTCAGGGTAATCCTCTCCACCCTCCTTGGTCTGACGCTTCTCCTGTCGACCATTACCTCTGTCAGGGCCCTCGCGCAGCTCTCGAAGAGGGCAGGGAGCGTTCTCCCCCTCGCCTCGAAGGCGACGTCAGCGATAGCGACGTTATCGAGAAATCTGAAGGGCAAGAGGCGTCGTCGTCCCCGCCTTCCGTCGGCCATTCAAAACTCTTAACGCACCGCCCGTTTGGTTGGGCGTCGTTGTTGCAAGGGAGGTTTCTTAGCGCGAGTTGCGAGGACCCGTACGCAGACTTCGCACTCGAGGAGGCAATCTTTCGGGGGCTGAAGAGAGTGACCGCTCGAGTCTGGCGGAACAGCCTATCCGTCATCATTGGGAGGGCCCAGCTCGCGAGGCTCGAAACCGACCTCGCCTACTGCGCGAAGAAGCGGATCCCGGTCGTCAGGCGGTTCACGGCGGGCGGGGCGGTCTACAACGGACCGGGAAACATCAACTGGTCCCTCTTCATCCCGGCCTGGTTCGATAATAACGGCCTGACGTTTGAACGTGACCCTCGGGCTGTCTTCCGCCTCGCCTCCTCGGTAGTGGTCAGAGCGCTGAGGAACTGCGGAGTAGAGAGCAGGTTCGACCCCCCGAACAGGATCGTCAACGAGGTGGGGAAGGCGTGCGGGATGGCCGCGTACGTCTCTAACTCTGGTCTTCTCTGCCACGGGACTCTTCTCGCGAGCGCAGACCTCGAGGAGGTCGCGAGAGTAACGACCCCTGTGAGAGAAGTGGCGGAGAAGAAGTACGTCAGGAGCAACCCAATGAAGGTGGCGAATACCTGGGTTACGTACGAGATTTTTCGGCTAGAGATAAAGGCGGTTCTAGAAGAGTCGGGTGAGTGCCGCTTCGAAGCGAGTCAGCCGTCCTCCGAGGAGCTCGAGATGGCCAAGATGCTTCACAACGAGAAATACGGAAGAGCGGAATGGAACCTTGGAGACCCATTCGCCGAGGGTGGCACCCCCGCATGAGCGAGGTGACGCTTGCCGACGTCGAGGAAGCAAAGCAGGTTCTCAGGGGTGTCGTGAGAGAGACTCCTCTCGACAGGTCGAGGACGTTCAGCGAGCTGACTTCGTCTGAGTTCTACCTGAAGCTTGAGAACCTTCAGAAGACAGGCTCGTTCAAGACGAGGGGCGCCTACGTCAAGATCTCCTCACTGTCGGCGGCTGAGAGGAGGCACGGGGTAGTCGCCGCCTCCGCGGGGAACCACGCTCAGGGGGTGGCCTACTCGGCATCCCTCCTCGGGGTGAAGTCGACCATAGTGATGCCGGAGCAGGCGTCCCCCGCGAAGGTAGATGCCACGAAGGGATACGGGGCAAGCCTCCTGTTAAGCGGGAGGACCTTCGATGACGCGATGAAGAGGGCTCAGGAGATTTCTCGGAAAGAAGGGATGGTCCTGATACATGCCTTCGAGGACAAGAAGGTAATTTCGGGGCAAGGGACGATAGGTCTCGAGATGGCCGATGAGCAGCCCGAACTCGATGAGGTCATCATCCCGGTCGGCGGCGGAGGGCTGGCCTCTGGCGTCGCGGTCGCGATGAAGGCGATAAATCCGAAGGTGAAAATCATCGGCGTGCAATCCGAAGCTTATCCAACGGTGTACAGGGCGCTCGGGCAAGGGAGGGTAGGCAAGATAGAATCGAGGGAAACTCTCGCCGACGGGATAGCCGTAAAGGAGCCGGGGAAGATCACGCTCAAGCTGCTGAAGAGATACCTGGACGGGGTCGTCCTCGTAAGCGATGCGGAGATTGCGAAGGCGATTTTTCTCCTGCTCGAGAGGGCGAAGACTCTCGCGGAGCCGGCCGGGGCGGCTGGACTCGCAGCGGTCTTGTCGGGGGCGGTCAACGTGAGGGGGAAGAAGTGCGCGGTTGTGATAAGCGGAGGAAACATCGACATGTACACCCTTGACCAGATGGTGGCGAAGGGGCTGGAGATGGAACACAGGTTGCTGCGGCTCGAGTTCGCCCTCGCCGACAGGCCGGGTGCCCTCCGCGAGATCATCGATGCAGTCGCCGAGGCTAAAGCCAACGTCGTCGACGTGGCTCATCAAAGGATGGGCTCGAACGTCCCTCTGGGAAGAGCCACCGTAGTGCTCAGCGTCGAGACGCAGAACAGTTCTCACACGAAGAGGCTCATGGCGGGACTCGCGGGCGCTGGGTTGCGATACAGGGTTCTTAGGTAGCGTAATCAACTTAAAAAGCGGCCGACCGTCGCAAGGGCATGTTGAAACCGTTTGGCGCTTACGGGCGCGTCGGCGCGGCCGCGGTCGCTGCTGGCTCAACGCTAATTCTTCTGCAGATGTTAATCTGGTTCTACTCGCAGACTGTCATCTGGAGCGATGGGAGGACAACCGTCGAGGGGCAAGTCGCACGCTTCTTCTTCCTTGAGTCGGTCAGTCTATTTCTGATCGTGCTGGGGTCGTACTCTCTCTATAGGGGGCTCGAACCGCCCGTCGGGCGAGCGGATGGCAGATGGAGCGCCGCGGAGGTCTTGGTCAACGCCCTGAAATCGAGGAGAGACGTGAGAATCGGGGTGACCGTGGGAATTCTCTACGCCATCTTCTACGCTGTCGTCTCCAGCATGGTCGTCTACCAACCCTCGGTCGACTTTACACAAGCCTACGGCGTCACATCGACGAGTTGGAGCGCGGTTGCGTGTTGCGGAGGCTACGGGACGATTCCGATGATTGTCGTCTACCTCTTGCCTCAGCTTCACCTCGGGCTGCAGCTTGTCCCGCTCGACCTGCTGCTGCTCGTCGTCGTCCCGATCCTCATCGCGTTCAACTCCGCTGTCGCCTCTTTCGCCTTCAGGAACAGGCCGAGGGGGTCGAGGCACATGTGGATCAGCGGCTTCGGAGCCGCGGTGGCACTCTTCACGTCCTGCCCCACCTGTGCAGGCTACTTTCTTGGGGGCAGCCTGGGTGGACTCGCTTCCACTTCGTTGGCCGTGGCACTCGCGCCCTATCAGCTCGCCTTCGTCGTCGTCAGCCTCCCCGTTCTCCTACTCACCCCCCTGCTCGTGGCTCGCAACATTTCGAAGGGGCTCCGAGACGGGTGCGGGATAGGCGGAAGATAGAGAGAGCTAGCTAGCCAGATAGCCTCTCAAGCTGCCTGAGCGCCTCGGTTATGACGGAGATGCTCTTCAGGTAGTCGCTCAGCTCGACCGACTCATGTCTCGTGTGGGAGAGGCTGGCCTCCCCCGGGCCGTATGTGAGGCAGGGAATCCCCCGCAGACTTGCGAGGGTGTTCATGTCCCCGGTGCCGGTCTTCCGAACCATCACGGGCCTCTGTTTTGACGTCAGGATTATCGCGCGGCGGAAGGCCCTGAGTAGCGGGGAAGTCGGGTCTGCTTCATAGGGCTCGGTCCCGCCCTCGAACTCCACCTTAAACCTGGTTGAGTCCTCTCTTGGCTTTTGTCGGGAGACGATACTCCGAATCTCCGACTCGACCTGAGCGCAATTCATTCCCACCGGAACCCGGACGTCGAGCGTTAGCCTCGCTTGACTCGGAAGGACGTTGTGATAGGTCCCCCCTCTGATCATAGTCAAGCAGAGGGAGAGAGAGCGAAAGTGATCATCGGCCACCAGGTGTTCCTGCTCATACTTCTTCAGTCTCTCGAGAATCGATAGCGAAGCATCCACCGCGCTTTCGTGAGCCCAGGGCGACCCGGCGTGCCCACCCTCGGTGCGGGTCGTGAGGGTGGCACCGAGCCTGCCACGGTATCCGACGGTTATCCTGCCGTTCCCACCGGGTTCGCCGAAGACTGCGAAGTCGAACTTCCTGCCGCCCTTGATCAAGCTCTGAATCCCCAGTCCATCCCCCTCCTCCCTAGTAACGCAGGCGACGACGACCCTCATGCGCGCATCCTGTAGGGCGGACCCCGCGGCGATCATCGCGCAAAGCGCAGACTTTGCATCGACGGCGCCCCTCCCGAAGACTCTCCCGTCCTTCACTCTCACCCACCTCCGCGACAACGTTTCCAGCCTCGTCTGTCTGGACATTCTCGTACCCGAAGTCGGACTCCATCCTACTCTTGATGAGAGAAGCGAGCCTTCCCTCACTGGCAGTCGGGGAGTAGACCCTGAGGACGTCGACCAGCAGGTCGGAGGCCTTGTCAGCCACGCATCGTTCATCTCTTCCCTGCGGAGATAAGGTAATCGACCATCAGCGAGGGTATGTTGACGCCGGTGGCAGGGACAGTGTTCTTGAACTCTATCGTATTGTTCACCTCATGGACGACGAGACCTTCCGCGCTCTCCATCAGGTCGACACCCACGATCTCCCCACCGACCACCTCCGCGGCACGGGCGGAGAGTTCGGCAAGTTCCTGTGTTATCTTGCAGTTCGACGCCTTCCCCCCTTGACGAATTCCTGCAGATAGTAGACCCGGTAGAGGGGGAACATCTGTTCCCTATCCTCGAGGATGGCGCTCGCCATATCGCGGTCCTTGACCAAGGCGGAGAGCCTCCCCCAGCTCCCTACGACGGGCTTGAGGACCGCGGGATAGCCGATCTCCTCGATCGCCTTCATCGCAGAGTCCTCGGTGAAGGCGAGGCTGGTCCTCGGGGTTGGGATCCGTCCCTTCATCAGCGCAAGGGTGCAGAAAAGCTTGTTTCCGCAGGTCCACGCAGACCGGAAGTTGTTGACCACTCTGTGTCCCAGGTGCTCGAGTGCGGCCGTCGAGTGCAGGTTCCTGAAGTAGCTCACGCATCTCTGAAGGACGACGTGGTCATCCAGCTCACTTCTCGAGCTCAGTTCGAGGGTAAGGTCCTTGGAATCGAGGAGAGTGTGGGGGACGCCTTTCTTCTTCGCGGCGTCCGAGATGGCCTTCTCTTCCCAGCGTATCGTGTCGTAAAGAATCGTAAAGGAGGCCGTCGGTTACTCTCCCCAATCTTCCTCTTCTAGCTCTGCTGGTCTTAGGGTGAAGAGCTCGGGGTTGGCACTCTTGACCAGCTCGTAGGAGGCGCCGCAGTCTCCGCAACTGACGATCTCACCCTGGATGGCGTCAGACGGAAGAACCAAGGGCCCATCGCACTCCTGACAGTTCATCTGATCACCTCCGAAATTCCCTCCTGCCA
>VBPK01000005.1 GCA_005877225.1 Nitrososphaerota archaeon | reverse complement strand
CGTGCTAATGACGCCTGCCAGGCGCCGGATCCCTTCCACGGACTTGTTCACCTCAACGATGTTCGCCCCCTTTATGACGACGGCGACGTCGAACTGGCCAGCAGTCTCGTAAACGGTTTCGACTCCCTGCACGTCCTTGATCTTCCCGCTGACCTGTCCCGTAGGGATTGATGGGCTCACCGAGACCCACATGATCGCGCTGGTCTGGTCCGGGTCGTCTACCTCTACCGTGAAGCGCCGAATCGCCCCGCTCTCGACCAGGCCGGCGATTCTCCTTCTCACCGTCGCCTCCGAGAGGTCGAGCTTCTTCGCAAGGTCAGTATTGGAGATCCGCGCGTCGTCGCGAAGAACCCTGATTATCAGCTGGTCAGCCTTATCCAACTCTCCTCTTCTCTTCCAGGCCCACGACCGCTTCCAAGACGCCCAGGACTTTGCGAATCTCCGTGGCGTCTATGACGAGCGGCGGTAACAGCCTCACCACCTCTTTCCCGGCGTAGGCGAGGATGACGCCCCTTGCGATGGCGTCCAGCAGGAGCTGATGGATGTCTACCTTGAGCTCGAGGGCGAGCATCAGACCCATGCCTCGAGCCTCCCTGACCACCCTGTATTTCGAGGCGATCGCGTCCAGTCCGGTCTTGAAGATCATCCCCTTCCTCTCGGCCTGAGAGGGGAGGACGTTCGAAGTGATGAAATCGAGGTTCGCAGAAGCCGCGGCACACGCCAGAGGGTTGCCGCCGAACGTGCTCGTGTGCTCCCCTACCTTGAGTGATCGCATTATCTCGCGTCGTGTCATCGCGGCTCCTATGGGGACCCCTCCACCGAGTCCTTTCGAGACCGTCATGATGTCGGGTACGACATTCCAGTGCTCGGAGGCCCACATCAACCCAGTCCTTCCGAGACCCGTCTGGATCTCGTCGAGGATCAGCAGCGCACCTTTGGAGTCGCACTCCTCCCGGACGGCCCTGAGGTAGTCGGGAGGCGGGACGATTACTCCCGACTCACCCTGGATCGGCTCCGCTATGACCGCCGCGGTGTCTTTTGTGACCTTGGCCTCGAGGTCTTCGATGTTTCCGTACTCGGCGAAGACGAATTCTGGGAGGAGCGGACCGAAGGGCTCCCTGTACTTCTTATTCCAGGTGGCGGAGAGGGCGCCGTAAGTCTTCCCGTGGAAGCCTCCCTGCATGGAGACGATTCCCTTCCTTCCGGTGTGCCTCTTCGCAAGCTTGATGGCCGCCTCGACCGACTCCGTCCCGCTGTTCGTAAGGAGAGCCGTTTCGAGTCCCCGCGAGGTCTTTGCGAGCTTCTCGAGGAGTTGAGAACGCGCGTCGTTGTAGAAAGACCCGTGGCAGGTGATGAGCCTCTCGGCCTGGGACCTCAGGGCCTTTACCACCGCCTGGTTGCAGTGGCCGGTTATCGCGACGCCGAAGCCAGCCATGCAGTCGGTGTACTG
>VBPK01000213.1 GCA_005877225.1 Nitrososphaerota archaeon | reverse complement strand
GCTTCACAAGTCCTGAGTTCATGCGTATAGTTGGTCATTTTGTCGGCGAAGGATTCGTGAAGGTTCAACGGGGGAAGAGGGAGCCAGTTGGTATCAGAGTTTGCGAGCCGAGGGGGAGCAAGTTCAGGAAGACCTACGAAGACCTCTACAGAAAAGTCTTCAATTGCCACATCTTCGAGGACAACGACGGCCAGAAGTTCGCAGTTGCCTCTACGCCACTCGCAAAACTCTTCAGAGCGCTCGACCTTGACCACCGCGCGCGCGAGAAACGGATACCGGATTGGGTGTTCACCCTTCCATCCGACCAGCGCCAGGGCTTCATACAGGGGTACGCCGAGGCGGACGGCACAATTCGGCACCGTGCGGCCACGAAGGCGCTCCCTGACTGGAAAGGAAGGTATCGCTTCGTTACGATAGAGCACGACACCGTTGCTGTTGAAACCACGAACGAGATGCTAGTCCGCCAGTTGCACGAGCTGTGCCTCATGAGTGGTCTGAGGTCGGATAACATCAGAGTCGAGCATACGGAGGAGCAGCAGCTACCCGAGGGGAGGGTAGCGCGCCACAGCACATCGTATTGCTTCGACTTTTCCCTGAAGGTGGACAGGAATCCCTTCAAACTGGCGCGGGTGACTGCCATTGAGCCAGCCGGAGAGGTCGAAACCTACGACCTGCAAGTAGAGCAGTACCAGAATTTCATTGCCAACTCGATCATTGTCCACAACACAGGGGACAGTTCTCTCACCCTCGCTCAGACTGTGCCGCTAGGTGGGGTCGTCATCGTCACCACGCCTCAGGAGGCCGCCCTCACGATCGCAACGAAGGCGCTCGCGATGTTCCGGAAGCTCAACGTGCCCATCCTCGGCATCGTCGAGAACATGAGCTACTTCCTCTGCTCGCACTGCGGCGAAAAGTCCTATATCTTCTCGACCGGAGGCGGGAGGAGAGTCGCGAGCATGCTGAACGTCGACTTTCTCGGCGAGATTCCCCTCGAGACTAGGATCAGAGAGCAGTCGGACCTCGGCGCGCCTGTCGTGGCCGCCTTCCCGAACTCTCCCGAGGCGAACATCTTCAAGGACTTCGCCTTCCGCGTCGCCGGGATGATTAGCATAGTCGCCTACGCGAAGGTCTCGAAATGAGCGAGGACAAGTTACTCGTCGGGGCGGAACGGCGCAAGAAATCGAAGAAGAGGAGGCGGGGCCCTTACAGGAAGTCCTGGTCTCCTCCCCAGATCAAGAAGAGCGCTTGACCGCTATCGCGTCTATCTCGACTCTCGAACCCCTCGGCAAGCCCGCTACCTGAACGGTGCTTCTAGCAGGGGGGACCCTGGGGAAGTGCTTCGCGTACTCCTCGTTCATCTTTGAAAACTCGGCGAGGTCTGTCATGAAGACGGTCGTCTTCACGACGTCTTCGAGGGTGAGCCCGACCTTCGCGAGGACCTCCTTCAGGTTCGTCAGCGCCCTGTTTGTCTGCGCGACGACCCCGTCGACAAGCTCCCCCGTTCTCGGGTCCAGCCCTGTCTGCCCTGAGCAGAAGACGTAACCGCCGACCTCGACCGCCTGTGAATATGGGCCTATCGGTTTCGGTGCCTTCTCCGAAAATACTGCGCGCTTCAACGTCCTGGTGGTGGTAGCACATAGTAATAAGTCGACGGAGCGAGCTGTCGAGAGAATGAAGACGACAAGAGTAGGGACCGGAATGGTGCTCGAGGCCTTCGTAATCGCGCTCGCGATTCCGCCACTTCTCGTCTTCAGGATTCCATGGGTTCCCGGACCGCTCGCCCTCCTCCTAGCACAGGGAATCATACTCTATGCGGTCCACTGCCCTTCGCACTACGTCGTAGGACGAATGGTGGGCATAAGATTCAGCGGGCTCGTTGTCGGGCGCTCCGCGCTCAGGAAGTCCAGCTCACGGGTCGTTCGGTTGATTGGCGAGAGGGCAGTGACACCGGTTCTAATCGTCGACAGGGGTTCGTTGGCCAGCGTGTCGCCTCTGCGTAGGAAGGCCATGTTCTATTCGGGGGTCACGGCTTCGACAACCGCTCCGTTCCTCGTCGCGCTCTATGCCTCGCTCACTGGGGACCCGATCTCGATTTTGGCCACTCTGATCGTATCAATTGGCTACCTCACCTTCAACGCCTTCTACTCGCCCAGAACCGGAGACGTCTACAGAGCGAAGCTACTTGGGGGCGTTTCGCCTCAGGGTGGTTAGCAACTGTCTCGCCATCGATTCCTCGTCTTCGAATTCTATCAACTCCCTCCCGTCCATGTGCTGCAGCATCCTCGAGACGACGCTCCCCTTCTTCGCCACCAGCACGACTCTCTTCTTCGCCAGATATGCCGCCATTATCTCCATCCCCACGCCGGTGCTAGGAGTGGAGACGTCGGCGACAAGGACGTCGCTGCTCTCCGCCCCCTTCCTGTCGCGGAGGAAGACGTTGAGGACTCGGGGGTCAGGGTTCTCTATAGGGCCGACCACCCAGGGGGAAGCGAGCTTGTATCCGGCCTCCTCTATCACCTCCGCCAGCAACCTGGCTCGGTCCAGGGATCGATTCGCTATCATCGGGACGGATAGGTAGGCCTTCTTCACTGCGTGAGCAGGTGCCATATGCTGCTAAAATCTTTCCCCAAGCAGAGCGGAGCCGGGACTATCGACTCACCGTTCGGACGGAACGAAGCTTTTCGTGTGAACACTTGGTCGGACGATGAGTGTAACAGTAGGTGGCACCACAGACGTGGCAGGTGAAATAGAATCCTCTACCCAGCACTCGGCCACAGAAGCCGCAGTTCGGCTGCATCCTCGTCTTTGGGTCGGAATACACCCAGTGACTCATCTTCCACTCATTCCCTTATGTTGTGGACGGTATTAAGGGAGGAAGCGTTCAAAAGATTTTGCCGGATATGGAGAACTATGCGGCCCTGAGACTCTCGACGACTCCCACCCAGGCCTTCGCGCAGTTTGTTGGAAGGTATCCTCCACCCCCCAGAGCCACGATCTTGCCGGCGCAGAGGTCATGAGCGAGTTTGTGGAGGGAAGTCGCGAGCATCCTGTGTGCGGCGGGGGTGTAGTTCAGCCCCCCAATTGGGTCGCCGGCCAACCCGTCGGCACCGCACTGCAGGATGATGAACTCGGGTCTCGCCTTCCTGGCGAATTCTTCGAGCCTAGGAATCTGTTTCTCGATTTCTCCGTCACCCGCCCCCGGCTGGAGGGGGACGTTGACCTTTGTTCCCTTCGCGTCGCCGAGGCCGGTCTCACTCTCTGAGCCGGTACCCGGGTAGAGAAATCTTCCGTCTTCGTGCATATCGAAGATGAAGAGCTCCGGGTCCGACTCGTAAGAGTAGAAGACGCCGTCGCCGTGATGGACGTCGATGTCGACATAGAGAATCCTCCTGACCTTCCGATGGCTCCTCATCAGCTCGACCGCGACTCCTATGTCGTTGAAGACGCAGAAACCGGCGGAGGAGTCTCGGGTCGCGTGATGGAGACCTCCGACTGGGTTGAATGCGTGATCTACCTCGCCCGACAGGACGCTCTCGACCGCGAAGAGGGTCGAGCCCAGCACGTACTGTGTCGCCTCGAAGACCCCCTTGTATGCGGGCGTGTCTCCCTGGTCGAGGGCGCCGTATCCCAGGTTGGAGGCAAGCTCGACGTACTTGATGTGCTCCTTCGTGTGGAAGAGCTCGATCAGGTTTTTCTCCGCCTTCTGTGGGGCGAGACGCCTCACCTCGAGGCCTTTCTTTCTCACTTCATCCCAGAACCTCTGCACCCTCGCGCTCGTGAACGGGTGCGGGGAGGGGAAGGAGTAGAGCAGGAGTTCCTTCCCTTCGAGAACTCCCATCGTGCAGGTCAAGGCTGGGCTATCTCGGCCTGGACTGGGCGATCCTTCTTGCCTTCCTTAGGTCACGCTCGTCCTTCACCCTGAAGAAAGAGTAGAGCTCTGGGTCGAGCGGCTTCAGAAACTTCTCCACATCGACGTAGGATACCGCGGAGAGCTTGTCCACCAGAGAGCTCAGCACCTTCTTCTTGCTACGGGCGGCGGCGCTTAGAAAGGCCTTCTTGTTGTAGGCGGCGAGGAGGGGTTCGATTTTCCCGCTCCCCCACCTAGGGACAGCTGCATCGAATCCTCTCACGCTCTCGAAGAGCTGAAAGATGACGTTGGGCTTGATAAAGGGGGCGGAGGAGGGAACAACGAGGCAATTCTCGGCATGGGTCGCCTTGAACCCTGCGACGATCCTGGATAGGACCGAGCTGCCCTCCCTATCTATCGCGACCTTCACACCGAACGGGGCGATGGTTTCGATGAGAGAGAGACCCGGGTCCTCGTCGAAGATGACGAGGATTTCATCCGCGACCGTCCAGACAGAATCCAGGACGTACTGAAGCAGCGTAGAGCTGGCCCTCTCCCCGAATCGGCTGGGTAGAAGGCTATTCTCCATCCCGTCGTTAACGACGACCGCACACTTGTTCGTCAGCATCGGTTTTTGCCTGCGTGGGCTCGGAAGCTCTTATAAGATTTTTAGAGGCGGGTCGGGTCTCCTATCGCTTGTATCCGATTTTCCTGAGAAACTCTCTCCTTTCCTTCTTGTCCGAGGGTCCCTCGAGGCCCTTGCTCTTCACTCCGTCCACCACCCCTAGGATCCCTCTTCCTTCCCCGATGTCCGCGACGAGCGACACGACCTTGTTGGCTGTGGCACAATAGACTCCAGTGACCTCGTCAAGAAGCTTGATCCTGTTTAACACGTTGATGGGGTAGGAGCCGCGAAG
Organism: Nitrososphaerota archaeon; assembly: GCA_005877225.1. Lineage (GTDB taxonomy): Archaea > Thermoproteota > Nitrososphaeria > Nitrososphaerales > Gagatemarchaeaceae > TA-13. The sequence continues at coordinate 864 of VBPK01000213.1, read as the reverse complement.
GATGACGACGAAGGCGTGTCCCGCCGACAGCCTCCTCGCGAACTCCTTCGCTATCTTGACCGATTCGGTATCCGTCCCATCGTACCGGATTAGGGCCTTACCCGACGATTCGCAGAATGCAATCCCGAACTTCGCGCCCGGCATTGAGGAGGCGAGGGTCTCGTAGAGGTCCTCGACCGTCTTGATGAAGTGGCTCTGCCCGAGAATTAGCTGGTACCCCTCAGGAACCGCCAGCTCGACTTCATCGATTTTCATGCGGCCACGAACGAGCCTTCGCGGACTTGAAAGCCTTTCTCCCCATGGACCGGGCGTCAGCTGGGGCTCCGGCGATATTGTCCCCGGAGAGGGTCACGCTAGTGGCTAGATCCTCTTGGCCTGATCAGAGATGGCCTGTCGTAGAAGGTCCGCTGCTCGCGTCAGCGTCTTCTCCTCCCTCCTCCAACCGAGCTCTTTGATTACCTCTTCGCTAATTATCCCCAGCCTCCCCTTTGTCAAGACGCTCAATATCGCGCCGTACTCCGGCTCAACTGACTCTTTTATCGACTGGAGCTCCAGCAGAGAGAAGAGGGTCAGGACGGCCTCGTAGCCCAGGTAGGCGAAGCAGTCTACGGATTGAAGTGAGTCGATTAGATTTCCCGCCTTGGCGTGCAGGATTTTCGCCGCGTGCTCCGTCCGCCGCGCCTCGATCAGTCGGTTTGACCTCGCATCCGCCCCCGAGGAGCTGATGATGTCGTAGACCGTCAAGAGTCCATCGAGTCGCTTCGCGCAAGCCTCTCTTGAAGACTGCTCGAGGCCGACAGAGGCAGACCATTCCGTGAAGCTCGCTTCACCCGTGCTCGAGATTGTCTTCATCTGTTTCAGGAC
>VBPK01000212.1 GCA_005877225.1 Nitrososphaerota archaeon | reverse complement strand
CGGTCGGACAGCCTGTTTTTCGTGCGGAAGCAACGAAAATCGTACACTTCGACGGATCTCGCATCGGGGTGCTTCTTTCGACAAAGCTTTCGTTGAGCGACAGATCGTATTCGACCTTTTTCGGGACATTCGCGGTTCGCCTCCAAAGATTTTTACGGTCCTTGCGCCTGTCGACTGCGTGCTTCCTCCTTTCTTTGACCTGCACGAAGACATCTCGTTGTACTACGTCATGGGGGGATACGGTTTGGAATTTGAGGTAGAAGATTTTTCACGGGACATTCCCGGGAGCCACGGTGACCTGGTAAAATTCAAGAAAGCCAACGTCAAACTCGTATTTTCCTCGATCGCGCCCCTCTTTCCTACGCTCGATAAGTACCGAACCGAGCAGCTCTCCGCCGGGTACGGCCATCGAACAGCACTGCGAATCAGAGGAGCGACGCTCGTCGCGCTAGAGCACCTCAAGACCTACATCAACCTGTTTTCGCGATTCAAGAAAGAATTGAAGAATGTCTTAACCGCGGACGACGTTTCGAGACTCCCGTACGAATCTAAGATCGGGTTCCTCCTTGCTCTCGAAGGTGCCGAAGCTCTTGACGATGTTGAGGACCTGGAGCTGTTCTTCAGGCTTGGGCTTCGTTCCCTCCAGTTAACCTGGAACTTTGATACCAAGTACTCAGCCACCTGCATGTCGAAGAAGGACTACGGTCTGACGGGGGACGGAGAGAGGCTGGTGGAACTCTGCAATGATCTAGGCGTGATAGTCGACCTCTCCCACGGGAGCAAGAAGGCGCTGTTGGAGACTTCTGAAGTTTCAAAACTCCCCTTCATAGTCAGCCATGCCAATGCCATGGGTGTTCAAAAGCACCCCAGGAATCTTGACGATAACGAGCTGGAAGCAGTAAAACGCGCGAAGGGAGTCGTGGGATTCACTTTCATCCCTCCAACGATTTCGTCGAAGCCCTCCTTGAAGGGGCTCGCTGACCACATCATGTACGTGTACAAAAGCTTCGGAGCAGAGATTGTCGCGATTGGTACAGACTATTTTGGCTTGTTGAACACGAAAGCGCCGGAGGGCCTGGAAAACATAACCAAGATTCCGAACCTGTGGAGTGAGCTCGCAGCGAGGGGTCTTGGGGAAGCAGATTTAGAGAAGATTGCGTACCAGAATGCCCTCAGAGTCATCAAGAAAAACGCAAAAAGGTGGGCTTCCTAATTCGCGTCAGGAAAAATATCCTGCGAGCCATCCCCTAGGTAAGGGATTCTAATCGTCTTCAGTTACAAATCACAAGGCAAGAAAGTTGTTGATGCAATTGCTCGCAGGCGTCAAAGCCGTCGAAACGAATTTTTAGCCTAGAATTGATCAACATCGCGTGAGTGAAAGGAATCTCGCCGCCGAATTGAAGCGAATCGTCGGTGAAGACAACGTCCTTACAGATCCTACTTCGCGAATGGAGTATAGCAAGGACATGGCAGAATACGAAGGCTACCCATCCTCGATTGTCAAACCTGCTTCCGAAAGCGAAGTCATCCGAGTCGTTAGGCTCGCAGACAGGACGAAATCACCAATCGTGGCAAGGGGTGCGGGTTCGAGTCTGACGGGGGCCGCTGTCCTCGAAGGAGGGATTGTACTCGACATGCGACGAATGAACCGCGTCATCAAAGTTGACGCGATCAATTGGTATGTCCAGGTTCAACCAGGCATTTCACTTGATGACCTGAATATCGAACTCAGAAGACACGGTTTCTTCTTTCCTCCTGACCCGGCAAGCAGTTACATCTGCACCGTGGGTGGAGCAATCGCTGAGGGATCTGGCGGTCTGAGGTGCGTGAAGTACGGTACCATGAAGGACTGGGTAATTTCAGCACGGGTAGTTCTCGCAAACGGGGAGGTGGCGAGATTTGGCGAGCCACTACCAAAGAACAGGGCGGGATACGATCTCCTTCACCTTCTGGTCGGGAGCGAAGGGACACTTGGGATTATTACAGAAGCGCACCTAAGAATAATTCCACTTCCTGCGACTACTCCGCGACGTCTTTTGCTCGCTCTTGAATCGTGGGATTCGGTGGGGAAGGTAATAACGATGCTCAGGAGGTCGGCAATCGTCCCCGGTTTGTTGGAATTCCTGGATAGACAGCATGCACAGGCAATCAATGCAAAACTTGGACATAATCTGGAGGAATCAGAAGCCACGCTCATTGTCGACATAGATGAGCCTGATTTGAACGAGGCCGTAGGGATTTTCAAAGCTTGCGGAGCCAAAGAAATCAGAATCGCAAAAGACGAGGAAGAGGCCGATAACCTCTACCAAATCCGGGCGATGGCACTACTCGCGGTGAAGAGTCTGGCGCCCGCGTCCCAAGTAGAAGATGTCACAGTCCCGCTTGACAGACTGGAGGAATTTCTGACTCGCCTGAGGCAGGTCGCCATCCGGCATAAGTTGCGCATACCCGTAATGGGACACGCAGGTGATGGAAATATCCACCCGATCATACTGTACGATAGTGACAGCGCGACTAGCAAGGAGTCAGCCTCAAAGGCATTTGAGGAAATTTGCCGGGATGCGATAAGAATGGATGGCTCTGTCAGCGGTGAACACGGGATAGGCACGCAGAAAATCAAACTCTTCAGGGAGCAGCTAGAATTGCACGAAGGGAAGGAGGCGCTGAGGTTAATGAAGGAAATCAAGCGGATTTTTGACCCCAAAGGAATCATGAATCCAGGGAAGTATGTCGAGGCAGCGTGATATCTCTCCGACAGAGTCGGATGGGCAAGCAAGCAAGGAAGGAAGGAAGGAAGGAAGGGTCATAGTCATCGAGCGCAGACGCATAAACGTAGGAAACTGAGCCCGCTCCCTTCGGTCAGGCGAGCCCATCGAGCCTTCTCAAACAGGTATCCGATTCTTATATGGGGCCGGCGAGACTTTGATGCCAATGAACTCCTACTCGGTCCACTTCAGGTTCAGTCAGCACTTCGACTTTCCCGCAGGAGATGCCTACAAGTGGTGCACTGACTATGATTCAGGCGACATAGGATTGGCCGGGGATAGGGGAAGCCGAGCTGTTCGGCAGATAAATGAAGACACGCTGGTCCTCACCGACACCTACTTCACTGACAAGGGCAAGGTCGTCAGGAGGAAGCTTGTCAGGCTGTATCCCGAGACTCACTCGTGGACGAACACCCGGATCAGCACTGAAGGTAGGTTCTCACAGTTTCTTTACCGGATAATACCCGAGGCGGAAGGTTCGCGGCTCGAATTCACGGGCTCCCAAGTGATTCCTGGGAAGAAGCCACCCGCTCTAAAGCTAGCGGCACTGGCCAGGAAGTACGTTAAGGAGGATTCGCAGTCATGGCGGAACCTCGCCAGGGCGATGGAAGAAGACTTGGGCGGCCGGAGCAAACCGAAGAAGCAGCGCCGCTAAATACATCCGCCACCAATTTCACGCGCACTCATGGCTTCATCCTCAGCGATTCTGCGCCAACCGCTCTCGAGTGCGGATGGTGGATTTTCTCGCCTCT
>VBPK01000211.1 GCA_005877225.1 Nitrososphaerota archaeon | reverse complement strand
TCGCATTCGTTCAGCCCGATTCCAGCCCACCCCTGAGCATAGAGCTTCTGAAACATGCCCTTGATCTCATCGGAGCTGTGACTCGCGGCGAATGGCTTCCAGTTGTCCAAACTAAGATAACGCATCATGGGGTAGACGGGCAAAGTCAGGAGGTTTGCCGATTGGGTAAGGAGCCTCCCCGAGTCGTAGGACCCCAATGACAGGCGCGGAATGATGTAGCATTTGCACGCACTCATGCTCGCATTGAGAAACTCTCCGACAGTCATCGGCGGACTGCCCGGAGCTACCGGAACCGTGGCACTGGGGTTCTGCGGTCCGCTCACGTAGCGCTCGAGCGCATCCGGTTTGATGTCTGATATCACGTTCAATACCTGCTGCGCGGTAAGGTTCTTTAGCGGCCACGCGGAGTTACTCTCCAGAGCCCGTATCCGCACGAACCTCGTTCCCGGAGGATACGAGGGAAGGCTGTGGAGGGTAGACGTCTCCGTCGACGTTCCCATCTTCGTGTCAGCAGTCCCCAGCCGGAAGAACGAGTACGCCGCGACGGAAGCGACAGCGATTGCCAGGATGATGATCGCGACGGCTTTTTTGCCCGCCACCCTTCGACCGTTCACAGAGGTAATGGACAAGAGTGCACACTAATCCTTTTCATGGGCCCTTATGTGACCTCATACCTAGATACATGAGAGAGCGAGATGGTGAGCAAACGCCCCGTCTGCCCTCGACTCGATGAACCAATCCTTCGCCGGCCTCCCGCGGTTAGTCCCTTACAGTGCAGCTGGCTCGTCAAAGTTTGCACCATATGAACGAATGCCCACGCCCCAGACGCGACTCTGAACGTCCCGACTTGAGCCGCGCAGGAATCCCTTCCCTTCCCTCCCGTGGTCGCGGGCACCCTGAGCGATACGACGGCAGTCATCGGAAATGACCCGGAACCCGCACTCTCGGAGGAGATATGCACTACGAAGATTCGTGGAGTCGTTGAAGCAGCGATCAGGTAGCGTCTTCGCCTGGCATAAGGTCATCTATGAACTAATTGCGACTTGCAACTATTTACCACAGAAGATACAATCGTCTAAACGACTCTTCTACACCTGGAGTCGCGGGACGACCTTGTGACCTGGAAGATTGTCTGTTATTCTCCGAAACGGTTTAGCCCAGTCGAAGAGGATCGATGAAGACCAAATCTTCTGCGACTTCTTGCGGCTCACCTAATTGACACCGGGGATGTCTGGTGACCCACAAAAGTTGCTCCGTGAGGGCCGCTAACGTGAAGATGACTCTCGCCTCTGAAGCGAGTGGTGAGCGAGTCGAAGGGATAGCCCTTCTCGAGGAACCACTTCCGAATGTCCAAACTTACCCGAGGTGGGTAACGAGCCTTACGACAGTCTTCCATACCGCGATGCGGTTACTTTCTACTTCCAGATTCCTGGCAGATTCCTTAGGAAAACACTTTCAGGGAATTCTTCCCATAGCCTTAGATTCTGGTATCGTGAGTTGCACTCCTTGATTAATCGCTTGTGGTTCTCCGGGCAAACTAAGCAAAGAACTTTTGCCGTCGTGCTCTCGCTGACGTTGGCGCTCGCTTATCTTCCCCCGTCCGGGTTCTCGTCACCGCCTGCACGCCGCGCTGGCAGCGAGGCGGCAGCTTTCGGGTCGAGCGCCGCCCCCACCTTCGACCCTTCGAAGCCAATCACGTTCGTCTGGTTCTTCGGTTACCTTGGCGGGCATTTCTTTCCAGCTGATCAGCTGAGTCTCACCCCGGAGGACCTCATCAACACAGCGTCAAGTCTATCCACCCGGGTTGGTGGCAGTGGCAATCTTGCGCTCGTCACTGCCGTGGCTGAACCGCGCACGATACCCTCGACCGCTTATCCCGCGGTGACCAGCTACGTAGCGAGCTTACATCAGTATGCCCCGCTCGTCTTAGGAAGGTTGGACCTTAACAGGTACAACGCCACCTCTTCGCCCACCGTGTACGATGAAATGGCGAAGTTCGTGACCACGTTCAATCTTAATGGGGTCTTCTTCGATCACGCCATCATCTACTATACTTCTGTTGGGCAAGCGGCTTTCAATGATATGATGCAACAGCTGCACAACCTCTATCCTAGCATCTACTTCATACTCAACGACGCGAGAGCTTCACCCCTCCTCCCCTCCTCCGGAACCACGTGGGCGGACCAGGCTTACATCTCCCCCTCTGTATCCAAGGACTCCTACGAAACTGTCAACTACGACGCCATCGTCAGCCTGAATCAGGTGTGGAACGGGAGGGTGCTTCTTCATCTGGATGCTTACGCCAAGGTCTCTGGTCAGCCCATGGGGGTATTCGCTGACCAGAGCAACACGACTGAGATCAGCGCCGTCCAACATCTTGTGAACAACGGGACAGTTTACAACTACCGCTTTCTCTATCCTGTCATTGGAGGATGGACGTTCGTTAACTCGACATACGGAGGCACGCTTTACAACAGCTTGCCCAAGGGGAATTACGCGAGGGGCACTCTATCGACCTTCATGCAAACTATGCCGGGCACCTCGACGTCTACAACGACCACCTCTACGACAACGACGACCACAACAACTGCGACTACGACGACGATAACCACATCCACGAGCACTACATCGACGACAACGAGCACCTCTATCGGCGGCACGTCGCAGCTGACGGTGGCAACCCAGGACGCCTCCGGGGCGACTCTCGCTGGCTACAACACAGTGCTAACCCAGAACGGAGTGACAGTGGGGAGTGGGTTCACCCCAGTCACGTTCACCCTCAATAACGGCCAGTCGTACAGCCTCCTGGTCAACGGGTACGGCTCGTGCGGCTTCGACCACTGGCTTGACACCGGTAGCACGGGGAATCCCAGAGCAGTCTCGATAACGAGCGCCACCTCGTTGACG
>VBPK01000210.1 GCA_005877225.1 Nitrososphaerota archaeon | reverse complement strand
TTGGGAAGGAAGTGCGACCAGACGACCTGACCGGTGGCAGCGTTCACTGCGTAGATCGTTGAGTTAGCTTGCGAAACTGCTGGTTCGAGCTGCCTTACACCCCAATGGCTTGCTCCATACGAGTCCACAGAGGTCACCATACCGAATGCGCAGAGGTTGTAGGTCGCGACAAACACTAACTTGTATGCGAAGGCGATGTCCGACTCGATTGAGCCATTGGCACCGGGGCACTGCTCGAAGACACTCGCTGACGGATAATCGATCCATCGCTGGGTGGGGTCATAGCTGTCCGTCACGACGTAGTTCGCATTAGGGGTACCGACCCGCTTCACGCTCGGCGGGTTGAAGTACCACAGCAGCGACCCGGTTGACGCGTCGAGGGCGTAGAGGTAGCCGTTCTTGCATCCCTTGAAGACGACCGACCTGTTTTGTCCGTCGACGAAGGCATTCCCAAGCACGACGTTCCAGCCACAGTCGAAGTCGAAGAGGTCGTGCGGGGTGGACTGAAAGAACCAGAGCATCTTGCCGTTCGTTACGTTCAGAGCAACTATCGAATCCGAGTAGAGGTTCGGCCCTGGTCGGTAGGTCGCATTCCAGTCTGGGGAAGGTTGGGAGGTTGCGACATAGATAATTCCTCTCCTTTCGTCGACCGCGGGCTGCCCGAAGGCTGGCCCCGCACCGGCGAGAGAGAGATGGTTCTGCGAACCCATCGCCCCCCAATCACCCGGGTACGCAGCCACGTTGCCGTGGCAGGATGTTAGAGGGCAGGATGTTTGGTCCCAGAGATGGTCGCCCCCGGCGGGGGGTGTGACGAACCACCTCCACAGCAGGGTGCCGGTGGTTAGGTTGTAAGCCGCGACGAAGCCTCTGCCGACATCCGTTCCTTCGGAGACGGAGCTGACCCAGATCATCACGTCGTTGTGGAAGACTGGGGGGACGCCGGAGGAGTCATAGAGCCCCGAGTTTCCTGGAATATCGGCACAGATTCTGGCTATGTGGTGGTCCAGCTTGCCGCTCACAGCTCCCACTCCTACCACAGAACAGTCCGGCAGGGAGAACCAGATGTCTCCTCGGTAGTAAGCGAGACCGTGAGTGTGGCCCGTGAGTCGGGAGAGTGACAAGCCGGTCCCATTGAGTTCAGCCTGATACGACCACAAAATAGAACCGTCTGTTGAGTCCAGCGCGTAGATACGGAGGTAGCTGGTGACGATATAGACTGTCCCGTTGACCGAGAGGGGCGGAGAAATCGAGCCGTTCTGGAGCAGGTCAAGCCCCTTAACGGGCGATGCTGGAGGGATGGAGAAGACCCATTTTTTCGTAAGCTGGTTGACGTTGTCGGGTCCGACCTGACTCTGCTCCGCGTCATTCGTCCCGTTTCTATTGGCGTTCATTGCGGTCCAGTTTGCATCGGTCGGCGCTCCATTCGACGATGAGTTTGCGGCCAAGGAAGGTCCCTGGGGGAGGATGAGAATTGTTGGCAGGGCTGCGGTTCGGCACGCTAGCCTCATTCGATCTTCTCGCCGCGGTGACGAAGTTAAAGAGTTTCCAAGCCTAAGACATTCATCTGTTGAGCAGCGCTGTCCCAAGTTGTTTGCAAGGCGGCGGCGGCCTCGAAGATGACCTTTTCTGACGGCGATAAGGGACGCGGTAGCAGGGGGCGGCGGTAGAATATTTTCTGGGACCCTCGATCACGAGGAAACCAACTACTTATACGATAAAAGACGACGGTGTCACTCGTGCGCAGAGCAGTCTCGATTCTCGGCGCGATAATCGGTTTCCTCGGCGGCGCGATGTATGTTCTCCTGATTCAACTTCGTTCTGAGACCTTCCGTGCTGACCTCCCCCCTTGGATGACGGGGGCGCTCGCGCTCGTGGGCCTGGGCATCGCTTTGTTTCTGGCTGGGCTGGCCCTGCCAAGTAGGGAGATGGGAACTCTAGATGTAGTGAGGGCCTCGAATTACTTCGCGTATTCGACCGTCTTCAACACGTTTGCGGCCGCGTGTTTTTCGATTCCTGTCTTGATCCCGACCTTTGAATTTCCGATTCTGATAACGCGATGGCCAGGCATCTACATGGTAATCGGGTACGCATTCTTCGTGCTGATTGGCGTACTGGGGTCTCTAGGCTGGTCGGTGTTGTACAGGTGGTTGCCCGAGTTGTTCGCGCGCCATTCGGTCCTCAGACCTCTCTTCCTCTTTCAGTTTTCCACCCTAGAAGTCGGAGTCTACCTGTTGTCCGTCTTCATGTTTCTTGGAGGTTACGTTGGAAGCGCCCTCGTGCATCAAGGGATCGGTGATACGATCGTCGGAATCCAGATGGAGTTTGCAGTAATACCGTCAGCCCTCGGCATCTTCCTCGTGATAGTCAGTACCTTAACGGGGCTGGCCAACATTTTTCTCTCGAGGAAATTTTCCTGAAGCTCGATAGACTGGGCTTTTGGTGAGCCTCCTCGACCTCGCTCGAGGACCCCCAAGCTAAGGATGGCTGGCATGTCTCCAAGAAAGAAGTTATCAAAGGTTCTCGAGTGGAGGGAGTTATGACGCACGATTCGGGCGGGAAATCTAGGCGGCGGGCTTCCTCTGCCTCATGGCGAAGAAGCCTGCAGCAATTGTAGCGACAATCGCAACCGCCGAGACTGCGTAGAACGTGCTTTGGTCTATACCTGTCGAAGGCCCAGAAGCTGTCGAGACTATGGTGGTGGTCGCAGTTGTGGTAGCCGGAGTTGCGGGCTGTGCACCTCCCAGTGACATGGCGAAGAGGAACCCAGGGGTCGAACAGGTAAAGCAAGCGAAACTCCCCGTTGTCCCGGTGCCGGCCATCACCAGGTTGACGTTGCCATCGGAATCGGCGGCAATCGCTGGCTGATCGACCAGTCCTGCTCCGATTAGTTTGGAACCGATTGTCTTACCAGTCAAAGCATCCAGATAATACAGGTTCCCGTCCGGGGATATGACGTAAAC